>JBBSFP010000146.1:0-6823 GCA_038238625.1 Tepidisphaerales bacterium | reverse complement strand
CGAACGCTCCGTGAACTGGCTGAAAGAGAACCGACGGCTGGGCACGCGCCACGAGAAACTGGCCTTGAATTATCTGGCGATGGCCAAATGGGCCGTGATCCAGCGGTATTTTAGGATTTTGGATTCAACAGACAGAGCCTAGTGGCCTGGGAAGTATTTGAAACCGGAAAACAATGGCGGGAAGCCGATGCCGATGTCGCTGAGGCGATCGATTATTGCGAGTTTTATGCTCAGGAAATGGATTGGTTATCCGTTCCCCGCCGCCGCGATGTGGCAGGGGAGGAAAACACTTATATCTATGAGCCGCGTGGTTTGGCGGTCATCATCGCGCCATGGAATTTCCCGTTGGCGATTCTATGCGGGATAACCGTGGCAGCGCTGGTCAGCGGTAATCCGGCGATCATGAAACCCGCCGAGCAGTCGTCTCTGGTTGCGGCACGGTTGATGGAGGTTTTTGAAGAGGCCGGTTTTCCACCCGGCGTCGTCAGCTACCTGCCGGGCATTGGAGAAGAGATCGGGCCGACATTGGTGAGCGATCCGCGCGTGGCAATCATCGCTTTCACCGGGTCACGGGCGGTGGGACTGTCGATCCAGCGCCAAGCCGCCGAGACGTCCCCCGACCAGCATCACATCAAGCGCGTGATCACAGAATTAGGCGGCAAGAATGCGATCATCATTGATGAAGATGCTGATCTGGATGAAGCGGTGAATGGAGTGGTCGCCAGCGCTTTTGGGTATGCCGGGCAAAAATGTTCGGCCTGCTCGCGCGTCATCGTTTTACCGAGGATTTACGACACCTTCGTTCAGCGCCTGCTCGATGCCACGCGCAGCATCCGCATCGGGCCGGCAAACGATCCGGGATTCTCGGTCGGTCCGGTGATTGATGAGGCGGCCCAGAAGCGCATCCAGTCAACAATCGAGCGCGGGAAAACCGAGGCAAGACTTGCGTACACGGCCGATATCGGCAGGTTGGCACAGGATGGGTTTTACGTTGGCCCTGCCATCTTCACCGAAGTGCCCGCCGGTTCGGCGCTGGCACAGGATGAGATCTTCGGCCCGGTGTTATGCGTCATGCGAGCTTCAAGCCTTGCAAACGCCTTCCATATCGCCAATGGAACTCGCTACGCGCTGACGGGTGGAATCTATTCGCGCAGCCCGGCCAGTATCGTGCAGGCACAGGCGGAGTTCCGTGTGGGGAATCTGTATATCAATCGAAAGATCACCGGCGCGCTGGTAGATCGGCAACCGTTCGGTGGATTTCGTCTGTCAGGCATCGGGTCAAAAGCGGGTGGCCCGGACTACTTGTTGCAATTCGTGCAGGGGCGAACCATTACCCAAAACATGATGCGGCGAGGCTTCGCGCCGGACGGGGAGTGACTTTCACAACGGCCTTAGCTGTTTTATCCTTGCCACCATGTCAGATACCAACGCTTCTGCGGGGCCACCGAGTACTCCACCCGTTTCGCCAGCCACGATGAATATCCATCTGCGCGCAGCTCCGCCGGTTGAATTGGCTGAAGCACCGCGAACCGATCTTGTCGTTCGCGTCCGCCCGCTGGCGGCGGTGTTCGCGTGGATGACCGCGCTGGTGCTTTTCCTTTATTTTTTCAATGCGCTGAGCACCGTGCTCCTAGGGGTTCTGGCAGCGGCCATCGTCGCCTGCACCCTCCATCCGATGGTTCGCTTCGTTCCCGGCCCTCGCGGGCTGGGGGCGGCGGTGGTCGGGATGGTGTTGATCGCCAGCGTGGGTGGATTGCTGCTGGCCCTTTCCTGGCCACTGGCAAAGCCCATCCAGCGGGAGATCGATCGTTGGCCTCAAACCGAGCGGAAGGTAGACGATCTGCTGCGAACGTGGACCGACCGGCTGGGAATGCGCGAAACCGTGAGCAAGGAGGAAGCCGCCGCGGCCGAAATCCGCTATGCCGCTGACAAGGGAATCCGCCCGGAAATTCTCTCTGCCGAAGCGCGCGGAGATGTTTTCAAACAGCTCCAGACCGACAAACAGTTAACGGTCAAAAAGCTGCTGGAAAATTTCGGAACATTTCTGGCAGGGGAAGGAGGGCAGCGCCTTTTTTCACGCAGCGCTAACGTCACCTTTTCGATCCTGGTCTGGTTGATTTTTATCTTCGTCGGATCGATTTTTCTGCTGAGCGGCAACCCGCGCCAGATGGCCAGCCCCGCCGTGCAGCTTACGCCATCCCACTTGCGCCCGGTGATGCTTGCCATGCTCGGCGACCTGGGCCCCCGGCTGCGCCGCTGGGTGCTCGGCACGGTGATCAGCATGACCATCGTTTTTTGCGCTTCGCTGGTGGGTTACCTTACCATCGGCCTTGAACTGGCGGTTCCCCTGGCCCTGCTGGCCGGTTTGTGCGAAATCGTCCCCACAGTTGGCCCCGCGGTTGCGTGCGTGATTGCAGTCCTCGTCGCCGGTGCCACGGGTTCTGGCAGCAATGTCGTCGGCGTGCTCATCGTTTACGCCATCATTCAATCACTTGAAGCGTACCTGATCCTCCCAATGATCATGCGCGGCGCAGTTAAAATTCACCCCGCCGTCACCTTGTTCAGCGTCGTGCTGTGGGGGAAAATATTCGGTGTGCCGGGCCTGATGCTGGCGATCCCAATCAACCTCACCCTCTGGTCAGTAGCGGAACATTTCGTAGTTCAAAAACCCGTTCGAGCGTCAACAGCGGTTCCTAGCGCCGCGATGCAATAGTTGTCTCATTGCACTTTCACCACGATCATCGTGACATCATCCGTGCGCTTGCTGAGGCCCGCGAATTTACGCATGTCCCACAAAAGATGATCGGCCACCGCTTGCGCAGTTGATCCCGCGTTGGCGGCGGTCATCAGGGCATTAATCAGCCGTTGCCGCCCATAGCTTTCACCTTGGAAATTCATCGCATCAGGGAGCCCATCGGTGTAGAGCAGCAGTAGATCTTTGCGGCGCAGGTCGATCACGGTTTGCTTATAAGGCTCATCGGGATCAAACCCCAGGATCATGTTGTCGCCTGCAAGCTCCAGGATCTTCCCATCGCGCAGCAGAAGGCCGGGGGGATGGCCGGCGTTGCAGTAGGTAAACCGCCGCGTGGAGACATCGAGCACACCATAAAAAAGGGTGACAAATTCCTGTGGCTGGGTATCGCGGCAAAGCATCACGTTGATGCGCCGCATTACTTCATACAGGTAATAGATATTGTCCACGTGGGCCCGCAGGGCGGCGCGGACGCTGGCCATAATCAAACTGGCAGGAACGCCTTTGCCGCTTACATCCGCAACCACCAGGCCGAGGTTGTTTCCCGGGAGGCTGATGAAATCGTAGAAGTCGCCCCCCAGCGTAAAGCATGGGACATAGCTGGCAGCAAAATCAAACCCCGGCTGCGGGGGAGGCTCGTGCGGCATCATCCGTTGCTGTACATCGCGCGCCATCCGCACTTGTGTTTCCAGTTGCTCGGCCTCCTTAGTCTCGGCCAGCAGCCGCGCATTTTCGATGGCGGCGGCGGCCTGGGAAGCGACGGCTTTGAGCAGATCCACCTGCAACTGCGTGAAGGCTTGTTCCGAATCGGTATAAAGACGCAACACGCCAACGGGCTTCCCTTTGTAACGCATGCCGATCGAGAGCATCGAAACGATTCCCTCGCGAATCGATTCCTGCGGGTAAAGCGTGCGGGGGTCATCTGCCAATCGACCCACGTACTCATATCCCTTGGGCGAGAGAGCGATCCGGTCAATCTCGGCTCGACTTAGCCGCACGGCACCCTTGGCAAGGTACTCGGCCGATAGGTTGTGAACCGCGCGGATCACCAGTTCATCGTTATCTCGATCCACAAGTCGGATCGAACTGGCCTTCACGCCCATCAGGTCGCAGACGATCTCCGCGGTTCGCTGTAGCACGCGGCTGAGATCGCGCGCATCCGCGAGCATCATGGTCACGTTATAAACAGCGGTGAGCTCGTTAATTCGCTGGCGCAGCTCGAATTCCTGGTAACACAACCGCGCAATGGCGTTGGCAAGCAGAAATAAAAATTGGATGGCCGCTGGACGCGTCTGGCGGGCACGCGTGAGTTGCTGGGCTATAGATTTAAGCTGTTTGAGTTCCAATCCCACGCGTTGAGCGAGGGCAGCAAGCCGGGCATCATCCAAGCCCGCAATCGTGCCATTAGATGCCATGCGAACGGTGCCAAGCTGTTGATTATTGACCACAATGGGCGCGACATATTCGGCCCCCTCACGCTGCGGGCCGGGGCGGCGCTCCTCCTCATCGGCGATCGCGCGCTGGCGTTGCAAAAAAGCCCTGGTCGGCGTTGGCTGTGTGAGAAGATTCCCCTCGGCATCGGTAATGGTAGCCTTAACGTTGGCGACTGCAGCAAACCCATCCTGGATTTCCTGCAGCGTGCTCAGGTCCAGGAAGTCGGTGAGGCGTAATTTGTCCGGTTCACTATCGCTCATTATGTGGCGGCCATCCTAGCCAAAGGGCCAAATTGTAAATCCCACGCATCGTGATTCAACGATCCCCCGAAGCCAAGGTGCTGCTGCGCACTTCTCGTGTTGTTCGAACACTCTATGCTTCGAAACCCTTGCCGCAAATTCCCGGCGACAAAATTTGAATGCCGCGCTTAGAATGCGGCGGCTCAAGAATGAGGAGAATTGGCATGATTCGTAAAACAGCACTTTTCTGCACAGACACTGGGCCGACATCGGCAACGCTGCCGCCATTAGTGCTATTGCACGGCTTTCCGTTCAACGGCCGGTTATGGCGTCGCCAGGTAGAAGCATTGCAAGATCTCTACCGGGTGATTGTGCCCGATCTGCGCAGCTTCGGACGGTCGGTAGGAAACGACCCATTTACCATCGAATCGCAGGCGGATGAGGTGCATGGATTGCTCATGGATCGTGATGCGTTGCCCTGCGTATTGTGCGGGCTTTCAATGGGAGGCTACGTGGCACTGGCTTACGCACGCAAATACCCCGCCACCTTGCGCGGACTCATCCTGATGGATACCAAGTCAGCTGCTGACACATCCGAAGCGAAACTCCAGCGACAGAAGATGATCGACCTGGCCAACACCAGTGGTTCCCTGGCGGTCGCCGATGCGATGATGCCCAAGCTCCTTTGCGAAGAGACGCTCACCGGTTACCCGGAGATCGCTAAGGAGATTCAATCAATGGCCGGCGAAAATCCACCATTGACATTGGCGCACGCGCTGGCGGCGATGCGGGATCGCCCGGACCTGTCCGATTACCTGCCATCGATAGCGGAGCCGACTTTGATCCTGGTGGGAGCCGAGGATGCGATTACGCCACCGGCCTTGTCGCAGGAGATGCACCGGGCGATTCCGAATTCGACGCTTGAGGTCATCACCGGTTCCGGGCATGTGACGGCGATGGAACGGCCTGACCAGGTGAATGTCGCGATCAGAAATTTTATGGGTGGGTTCGGCAGCCAGTCGGTTTGAAATGATTGGCGGATTGATTAGACGGGGGCGGACTGGCCTGCGGGAATAGCCGGGGCACCATGCATTACGCCCATTAAGCCAATAATTCCATCATACAAAATGTAAAGGCCGAGGCAGAATGTCAGAAAGTAGACGACCCGCGAGAACCACTGATCGCTCATGAAGCGATTGACCCAGACTCCGAATAGCGCTCCCGCCAGCACCAGCGGTAAAAAACCCATCGCGGGCACGGTCGATGTTTTGGCCAATAGCCCGATGTAGGCAAAAATCGGTAATTTCAAAGTGTTCAGGATGAAAAAATAAACAGCGCAGGTGCCCACGTAGCGCTGGCGGGTCATCTTCTGCGGCAGCAGGTAAACCGCCACCAGCGGCCCGGCCGCGTGCGCCAGCGTGCTGCTGATACCGGCCACGCCTCCTACCAGTTGGTTATGCCATGTGCGCGGAATATAGACTCCTTCCCAGCCGCGCATTTTCCAGACCCGGTACCAATGCAGCGACACCAGAAAAACCGATTCCAGGCCGATGTCGATCCAGATCAGTGATTCAGCGAGCAGCTTTCCCTGGTCACGGATTTTCAGAAGAATCAATCCCCCGATCAGTGTGCCGATCAACGTCGCCGGCAACAGCTTGCGCACAACTGCCAGGTTGGCGTTTTTGCGATACTGATAGAGCGCGATGATGTCGCCACACAGCATGAGGGGCAGAAGCAATCCCAGCGGATTTTCACTGGGTAGTGCGTAGGGCACGCTGAGGGTCATCATCGGCACGATGATCAACCCCACGCCGCTCCCGAACCCACTCTTGGTGACACCGATCAAGAAGATCGCCAGCAGCGCTACTGACCACCAGCCGAATAGATTCATGGATCGCCGTTCTCGGTATAGATACACGCCGACGTACACGTCTCCAGTACCATGATCTTGCTGAGCAGCGGCAGATCCGAGCGCGTGCGTTGCCACAACCAGCGGGCCAGGTTTTCACTGGTGGGGTTTTCCAGCCCCTGGATTTCATTCAGATAATAATGGTCGAGTTGTGCAATCACCGGCCTGAGGGCGGCACTGATGGTCGCAAAATCGGCAACCCAGCCCGTTTCAGGTTGCACCGGTCCTTCGAGGTAGATGCGGATGCGATAGGAGTGCCCGTGCAATCGCGCGCACTTATGGCCAGGTGGCACGTTGGGGAGGCGATGAGCCGCTTCGAAACTGAATTCTTTATAGATTTCCATTCTCATCGTCACGCTCAGGCGATGCCTACCAGTTTGTGCATTTGCACGCTCAATCGCCACCGCGGATGCGCAAGACAGTACGCGATTGCCAGTTGGGTGTTGGCGCGTTGCAACGGGCCGTCCATGGGTTGCAGGTAGAAATGGG
>JBBSFP010000145.1:0-6860 GCA_038238625.1 Tepidisphaerales bacterium | reverse complement strand
AATCGCCGCGCACCGTGCGCGGAAGCGGGCGATCCTTAGCGAGATAATCGCCGCTTTCACAAATTGGCCCCACCACGTCTACGATTTCGCCATCGACCGGGGCCTGGTTTTCATCGCGGCGCTCGATCACATTGGCGGCATCGGGCTTGGTGGGCCACACGAAATGATAGCTCTCATAAAGCGTCGGGCGGATCAGATCGTTCATTCCCGCATCGACAATAACAAACTGCTTGCTGCCACCCGTTTTTCGATAGAGCACCCGTGTCAGAAGGATGCCGGCGTTGCCCACGATGTACCGGCCGGGTTCCAGCGCCACCCGGTACGGCTTACCGACCAACAACGGCAGCAGGGCCTTCGCATGCTCGGACACCGGCAGTGCTTGATCCGGATTCTTATAGTTCACCGCAAAACCACCGCCCAGATCCAGCCATTCGATGCGATGCCCGGCGGCAGTGAGCCGATCAATCAGTGCGTTGGCTTTATTGACGGCATCCACGTAGGGCTGGATTTCATAAACCGGAGATCCGATGTGCAGGTGAATGCCCCCAAGCCTGAGGTTCTGCAAGTTACGATATTGATCAAAGACGCGCTCCGCCCGGTCAATATCGACGCCAAACTTCGTCTCCTTCTTTCCGGTCGTGGTTTTGGCGTGCGTTTTGGGATCGACATCGGGGTTGACCCGCAGCGCTCCGACGGCTTTTTTACCAATCTGCCCGGCGAGGCGGTCAATGTTTTCGATCTCCGCTTCAGATTCGATGTTGAACGCCGCGATACCCGCTTTCAGCGCATCGACGATTTCCTGATCGGTCTTGCCCACGCCTGCGTAAATGATCTTCTTTGCATCTCCGCCGGCTGCCAGCGCGCGATAAAGCTCGCCGCCACTGGTCACGTCAAAACCGCATCCCGCCTCCGCAAGGGTGCGGCAAAGGTGAATGTTCCCGTTGCTCTTGATGGAATAACACACCGTCGGGTTCACCGGCGCAAAGGCATCGGCGACCTGGCGATAGTGATGCAGCAGCGTGGACTTGGAATAAACGTACGCCGGCGTGCCCACCTCGGCGGCCAGGCGCTGGGCTGGGACACCTTCACAATAGAGTTCGCCTTGGCGGTAATTAAAGTGATCCATGATGTGCGGGTGAATGTATCCGAGCGCGGGCCTAAACCCAACGGCGATGGGTGGCCGTACCTCGGTGCCGCAAAGTGAGTATGGTCAAGGCCATCATTTGATTTTTCCGCAGGTATTGAGACGAAAACAGCCACTCGCGTGGTCGTTGACGATCCCATTGGCCTGCATCCAGGCATAGACGATGACCGGCCCGACGAATTTGAAGCCCCGTCCTTTGAGCACTTTGGAAATGCTTTCTGACAACTCCGACTTCGTAGGTATCGTTTCCCAGGTGCTTCGGATGGGATGGTTTCCGGCCAGCCCCCAGATGAAGGTGGCAAAATCCTCCCCGGCCGACCGCATGGACAGATAAGCTCGGGCACCTGTGATGGTGGATTCGATCTTGGCCCGCGAGCGAATGATCCCCGCGTTATCAAGCATCCGTTTTATTTGCGTTTCGTCGTATTTTACAACGCGCGCCGGATCAAAACCTTCAAACGCCTCGCGCAATGCTTCACGCTTGCGCAGGACGGTTAGCCAGGACAAACCTGCCTGGAAGCCATCTAGCATTAGCTTTTCCCAGAGCTTGCGGCTATCGCGCTCCGGTACGCCCCACTCCTGGTCGTGATAGACAGTCAACAGCGGATCGCGCTCGGCCCAGGCGCAGCGTTTTGACATGGATAGAAAATCTCCAGCTCAGGGCTTTATCCTCAGGGGCTTTATCCTCGGGGGCTCTATTCTCAGGGCTTTAAGGGATCATGAAATTCGGGGGTGGCCCGGACCACACCCAGCAGCGCGTTCACACTCATCTCCGGATCGGGCAAGGTGCGCGCCCAGGCAGCGGCGGCAGGCACACCGTTGACGCGGGCGCTGGCTTCGCCGATGGCCAGACAAAAATTGGCCGCCAGCGCGGGCATCGAAATCTCCTTGAGCGTGCTCAGAGATTGATCAAGCCATTTCTGAGCCTCGGTTTTTTTGTTGGACTTGGCAAACGCGATCGCCAATTCCGGGTAAGCAGCGACCTTGAATCCTTTGCCTTCAATCTGTCCCACGGTCTGGGCGGCTTCTTCGAGTTTGCCGGCTTCTTCCTGCGCAGTGGCGATATGACTCAGCATGATGTCAGTTTCGCTGTAATCTTTTCTGGCTTTGCTGAGCAGTTCCTTGGCACCCTTGGTATCTCCCATCCGGGCCATGGCATCAGAGACCATGATCCAAAACGACGGATCGTTATCCAACTTTGAAGCCTTAGCCAGATCATCTACGGCCTTGAGTGTTTGTTGGGCTTCCGTGGTCTTCCCCGCCTGCGCCTCGATGACCGCAACGTCGACCATGGCTCGCATTTTGATCGATGGCTGACTTGGATCGATGGCGTCGATGGCTTTTTGAGCTTTGCCCCACTGCTTAGCCACGGTCTGGGCACGGGCGATGTAGCCGTACGCGGCGGACTTCGCTGACGATTCCTTGATCCCAGCTGCGATGTCGACCGCATCGTCCTGGCCACCGGCGGCGGCAATCGCCTGGACCACCCGCTCGCCGATCGTTGGTTGCTCGGGCCCGCCCTGATCATAAAACTCCTTGGCGGCGCGCAGATCGCCTTTCCCCGCCAGCACGGCGGCCAGCGTTGCGCAGGCGGCTTGTTTGGTACCGGGTGTAGTAATGGTCTCGACGGTGACCTTGGCACCGGCACCATCGCCAGTCATGGCTTGCATGCCGGCCACCTTCCCGATCAGCCGTTCCCTGGAATTTTTGTCGGTGATCTTCCCAGTGGTGTCGAGCGCCTCCTTCAAAAGGTCAGCACTTCCGCCGGATTTTTCACCTGAGGTAAAAAAATGAGCGGCCCCCATATTCAAAACGCACATCACCACCGCCGCGATACCTACAGTGCTACGCATAATTTTCCTTAAAAGTACGGTTAAAGCGTGAATCGGACCCCCAATAATAAAGTGCGGTAATACCGCTAACACAGATTGTCAGTCAAGGGACTGACTTTGAGGCTAAGGCAGTGTCGAAGTGGCGAAATTGCCCATAAGAATCTTGCCATCACCGCCACCGTGTCCCAAATTTGCAAAATGTTTCAGGTTTGATTTATGCTTCCGACCCGAAGCTCGTCGGGTGAATTTCAAAAGCAGCGATCCTGGGAGAGCATTCATGCGCGGCATCGTCAACATCGTGATCGGTATCGTTTTTATCATCGGTGGCCTGAGCGGTGGACTGGTTATGCGTGGTACGCACAGCGGGGTGGGTCTGGCCGTGGTGGGCGGATTCCTTTGCCTGCTCCGGGTTTTTCGAATGGTGCGGGGCTAAGCGCTCAGCGCGCAAGCAGATGAAGATGGCGATATGCCGCCTGCGCAACCCGGGCAGCGCTGTCTTCATAAGGATATAGCTCCACCGTGACCCATCCGGGGTACCGAACCTCCTTTAGCGCAGCAAAAATTTGCGGAAAGTCGATGACGCCCTTACCCGGTGCCAAGTGCTGATGCACGCGGTTTTCGGCGATGTCTTCCAGATGAATATGGGCGATTTGCTCGGGCATCGTGCGGATTATCTGCACGGGGTCTTCTCCCACACAAAACAGATGGCCTATGTCGCAATTCATGCGGACCAGTGGCTCATCCGCAAAAAAACGCTGTTTGAATTCCAGGTATTCCCGGCTGGTTTGGATCAACAATCCGGGCTCAGGCTCGATTGCTAAAATCACACCATTCTGTCGAGCAACCGGTAAAACTGCGCGCAGTCCATCGGCAAACCGTTCCGATGCCACCCCGCGCGAAATACCTGTTCCGATCAACGGCCCACCCGGCTGCAGGCTCACCGTTTTGCTCTCGAAGTCGGCGGCCAACTCGATGCAACGAATCGTGTGGTCGACCCGCTTGAGACGTAGCGCCGCATCGTCCTCAATCCATGTCGGGTGGTAAGTGTCCCCCTCGGCAAAAAGAGTGAAGGCGTTGAGGTTGCTCACCTGCACATTGCCGCGCGAGATGGTTCCCTGCAACTGCTTGCGGGCCGTAGTGTCAAAATGTGGCGGATAGACATGCGGTATATCGGCCATTAGCTCGACACCCGCATAGCCGGCCATTGCGATGGCATCGATCGCCTGCTGCACGGAGTGTTTTTTGAAAGCGTTGGTGGAGAATGCCAGAGGTATCATGGTGCGGATTGTAGAAGTAGGCAGAGGATGAGCCAATTCCGTATAATCCATTACGATGGAAATTTTGCTCTCGATCATTTTGTTCACAGCCGCCGCCGTCGGGTTCGTGTGGTTTAACCTTGCATTGGGAGCTCTCGCGCGTCCGAGCATGCCCAACGCGGAAAAACTCGCGGTGTACGAGTGTGGCGAGCCCGTGATGGGAAGCAGTTGGGTTCAGTTTGACTTACGGTTCTACATCATTGCGCTGGTATATCTGGTTTTTGATGTAGAGGTCGCCCTTTTTTATCCGTGGGCTGTGGTATTTGGCAGCGCGCGGGATGTGGGCGAATTGTTTGCTATTCGCCAGGTGGCTGTGGTCGACATGCTGTTTTTCTTTGGCGTGCTGCTGGTGGGATTCGCGTATCTTTGGCGTTTTGGCTACCTGGATTGGGTGCGCTCCACCGCCACCACGAGCATCAAGGCAGAATACCGCGCGGGGATTGACCTGAGCGTCGAAGCGCGCAGCGACCGCGCGGCCTGAACAAGCTTCAAATCACATCAGGTTCGCGGGGTTGAGTCCCTCAAGTTCCGGCACCACAAACAAGCCGTCACTGCGCACCAGCCGCTGATCAAAATATATTTTGCCGCCACCCACATCCGGGGTTTGGCGCATCACCAGATCCCAGTGCACGGCACTGTTGTTTCCATTGGAGGCTTCGTCATAGCACTGGCCGGGCGTGAGGTGAATAGAGCCGGCGATTTTTTCGTCAAACAGAATGTCTTTCATCGGCTGGGTAACAAAGGGATTAAACCCGATGGCAAATTCACCGACAAAGCGTGCCCCGGGATCGCTGTCCAGCACCTCGTTTAGCTGCTGGGTGGCGGTGCTGGTCGCTTCCACAATTTTCCCATTTTTGAAAACCAGGCGCACATTGTCATGCGTGAAACCACGGTAAAGGCTGGGGCAGTTGAAACGGATAATGCCGTTAATGCTGTCGCGTACCGGCGCAGTGAACACTTCACCATCGGGGATGTTGAGGTGTCCGTCGCAGGGGATGGCGGAAATCCCTTTGATGCTGAACGAAAGATCGGTGTCATCGGGCCCAAGCAGTCGAACGCGGTCGGTCTTTTCCATCAGATGTTTCAGGGGTTGCATGGCCCGACTCATTTTCGCATAGTCGGTGGTGCAGACATCGAAGAAGAAATCCTCGAATGCCGCCGTGCTTTTTTGCGCCATCTGCGCCATTGATGGCGTGGGCCACCGCAGGGCACACCACCGCGTTTTTTTTACCCGGACGTCCTGATGCACGCGCTTCCAGACCTGCTTTTCCCAAACTTTCTGCCGATCGGCAGGCACATCGGATAGTTCGGACACATTCAAATTCCCACGCACCCCCAGGTAACACTGCATCTGCTGCATAAAGGCCGCCTCGCTGTCGGCGACAGTGCTCCACTGCGCCTCGCTGCCGGCCAGCAGCAGGGCCCGGGTGACCTGATTGCTCCTAAGCCAGACGAATGGCAATCCACCCGCTGATTGCACGGCCTGCACCAGCGTTTGCGTAAAATCAAATGGGATGTCAATCGCTTCGATGAGAACCTTTTCCCCCTCCTCCACGGCACAGGAGTAGTTCACTAGAAGATCGGCCAGTCTTTTCATTCGCGGATCGGTCATGCCGGGCAGTTTATCCGAAGGTGGAGCGCTGGCCACTCGAAGCCGACATATACACCCATCTTTATCTTATTTTCTCCCTTGCCGGATTCCTTCATCTGTGCTTTTATGTCCACTAGTGGACCCAACAAGGCGCTCATGGTGATCGCCATTGGTTTTCAACATTTAGGTAAGGAGTCGGTCATGTTGGCAAAAAGTTTATCGTTTGTCGTGGTATCAGCCATGTTGGTAACGGGCTCGGCAGCGTGCAAGCACGCCCCGGAGACTGAAGCCCAGGCGGAGGTCATGCAGGAAGATGTGACCAAGGCAGTCGCGCTCTTCAAACAGCAGGATCCCGGCATGGATCAGTGGTTCAGCAAGGCCGCTGGTTATGCTGTATTTCCGAACGTGACGACTGCTTCCTTCATTGCCGGTGGCGCTGGTGGGCAGGGTGAGCTCATGTCCGGGGGCAGGATCGTGGGTTATTGCCATGTCTCCAAGGCGAGCGTTGGCCTGCAGGCCGGTGGTCAGGAATATGCCGAGGTTATCTTCTTCGAAACTCAGGCTGCTTTGAACAAGTTCATGGAAGGCAATTACAACCTGTCGGCCTCGGCGTCGGCGGTGGCGCTCAAGAGCGGCGCATCGACCAATGCCAAGTACACTGACGGCGCTGCGGTCTTCACCGCCACCCGCGGTGGCCTTGAACTTTCAGCTGCAATCGGTGGTCAGAAGTTCAGCTTCAAGCCAGTGTCTGGTGACATGCGTAATGATTCGATGCGCATGCATGACCGAAATGACATGCACAATGATCGTGAAGACATGCATGATCACGATGAAATGCACCACGACATGAATCGCTAAAGACCGGGCGATTTTTCCTTAGCAAAACCGTGTTGCGATAGAAATAGAAGTTCAGGGCGGTGGCGAATGCCGCCGCCCTTTTTCTAACTAGGTACGTTGACCGGATTAGTAGCGTTATT
>JBBSFP010000144.1:0-6872 GCA_038238625.1 Tepidisphaerales bacterium | reverse complement strand
GTGAATAATCTGGGGCATGAATGACATCAGTGTTTTTCCGGGAAGTGTCCGAGATTTTCGACGTGGGTTCGCAGCGGTGTTCCGGGAAGCTGCACCGCGCTTAGATCGGTGCGGTGCACCGCTGAGGAACCGGCTATCAGGCTGGTGGCATTGGACAACCGCAGCGACTGCACCGGCCCGCGCACAGATTTAAGCACCTGGTTGGGCTGAACCCCGAGCAGCAGCACCGCCAACGCCAGCGGAACCAGGATGGCAATCTCACGCCCGCGAAGATCGCCGGTGTCGGCATCAGCATGGGAATGATCGGGAGCATGACCCCCCGAATGACCGGACCCCTGAACCGTTGCATGACCGGTCGCCTGCACCGCAGATTGCCCGGCGGGATGGCCAATCCATTGATCGGCGTGGGCACCGGAGGGAACACTGTGCCCGTGGCTGTCGCGCGAACCCGGATCGGCATCAGGATTGTCGCCGGCGACACCCGGCGCCTTCAACGGGCCAAAGATAATGCGTGCTGACATGTGCAGCATGTAGACGGCACCGAGGATCACGCCCAGCGCGCCGACCGCGCCAAAGCGCTTGCCCAGCACGCTGGAGGTAAATGCCCCCTGCAGCGTCAAAAATTCGCTCCAGAAACCATTGAGCCCCGGCAGCCCGATGCTGGCCATCACAAAGTAGATGAAGAAGAACGCCATGATGGGCATGCGTTTACCGAGGCCCGAAAGCTCGTTGATGTCGCGGGTGTGGAAGCGGTCGTAGATCATGCCGATCACCAGGAACATGGCCCCGGTGGAAAGGCCATGGTTGATCATGTAGAGCACCGAGCCCTGCATGCCGATGTCGTTGAGCGCCAGCAGGCCCAGCACGCAGAACCCCAGATGGCTGACCGAGGAGTAGGCGACGAGTTTCTTGATATCGCGCTGCACCCAGGCGACCAGCGCGCCGTAGATAATTCCCACCACGCAGATGGCAGCCAGCACCCGGGTGAGTTCCGGATAGGTCGCCTGCCCGTTGGCATCCACCAGCCCGATGGGTAGCGCAAGCCGCAGCAGCCCGTAAGTGCCCAGCTTGAGCAGCACACCCGCGAGGATCACCGAACCAGCCGTGGGCGCTTCGGTGTGCGCCAGCGGCAGCCAGGTATGCACCGGGAAGAGCGGAATTTTCACTGCAAAACCGGCGAGCAGCCCCAGCACCAGCCACCGCTTTTCCACCGCCGATAGCGCGCCCGACTGTGCGTAATGCACGATATCGTTGAGATCGAAGCTGGGCGCATCGCTCCCCAGCGACTTCATCCCCAGGTATACCACCGCCGCCAGCGTGAAGACCGAACCGGAAAATGTGAAGAGGAAAAACTTTCCGGCGGCATAGCGGCGCTCGGGCCCGCCCCAGATCCCGATGATGAAAAACATCGGGATCAGCGTGAGCTCAAAGAAAATGTAGAACAGCAGCAGATCGCGGCTGAGGAACACACCCAGCATCGCCACCAGCAGCGCCAGCATCCAGCCGTAATATTCCTTCTGGCGTTCCTGAATCGAGCGGAAGCTGGCGGCGATCGCCAGCGGATGCAGAAACACCGTCAGCATCACCAGCCACAGGCTGATGGAATCGGCCCCCAGATGGAAGCTGAACCCGATGAGCGGCACCCCAAAGCCTTGGGATTTTTGCCCGAATTCGAGCATCTGGGCGGCATCGCGCAGCTGCAGAAAATCGCAGACCATCCAGACGCCGACGCCCAACGTCAGCAGTGCGATGGCCAGGGCCCAGTTGCGCGCGGACTTGCCACAGGGCATCAACGGCGTGAGCAATGCTCCGATCAGCGGAACCACCAGCAGGAAAATCAACGACAGGCTTTGCATGGGTTCAGTTTCGTAGGTTTCAATTTCGAAAGTTCAATTGACCTTCAGGGACAAAACGCTCGTTCAAGTACACAACATGATCAACAGGATGACGACGATCCCCAGCAACATGGTGGCGGCATAGCCCTGCAGGTAGCCACGCTGCGTGGTGAGTTTCAGCACAAATCCACCGGCCTGCGGGATGAATCCGACGATCCACACCACGCCGTCAATGAGCATGCGATCAATGGCAAAAAAGATGCGCCCCACCTTGCGCAGCGGCTCGATGATCAGGGCGTGGTACACCTCGTCCACCCAATACTTCGCATCCAGGATGCGCGCGATCCCCGCGTATTGACCAGCCATGCGATCGGCGGCGGCGCGGTTTTTTAAGTGCAGCATGAACGCCAGCAAGACACCCGTGATGGCAATCAACGCGCTGATGCCCATGATCGGCGTGAAGGCCGGCTCGGGGAGCAGCTCAGTGGCATTCATGCCGGCGTGCGTAATCTGATTGCCCATCAGATAGGACGGGCTTTGCTCCAGAAATTTACCCAAGTCAAAATCCCGCTCAGGCCAGCCCACGTACCCCACCAGCACTGCCCCAATCGCCAGCACCATAAGCGGCAAAATCAGGATCGCCGGTTCGTGGTTGTGATGATGGGCATCTTCGCCGTGTGGGTGCTCCGCCTGGGCGTGTTGCTCGGCATCATTGCCACCGGCAGCGGGCGCGGCGGGGTTTAAAGGGCTCCCGTGGGCATGGGTGGCATGTCCGTGATCCGCACTGTGGTCCCCACCGTGGCCATCGCCGGCGGGCACCAGCAGCGGGCCTTGAAACACGCGGAAATACAGGCGAAATGTATAAAACGCCGTTATGAACGCCGCCACCAGCAGCACGATTCCCAGCGCGCGATAAGCCGGATCGCCATGCTCATTAAAGGCGGCAGCGATGATGGCATCCTTGGAAAAGAACCCGCTGAAGAACGGGAACCCCGCCAGCGCCAGGCAGCCGATGAGCATCAGGATGTGCGTTTTAGGCAGAACCTTTTTCAGCCCGCTCATCTTTCGCATGTCCAGCTCGCCGCCCATCGCGTGCATCACGACACCGCTCCCCAGGAACAGCAACGCCTTAAAAAACGCGTGCGTCACCAGGTGGAACACCCCGGCTACCGGGGCAAGGAACCCCATGCCGGCGAACATGTAACCCAGCTGGCTGACGGTGGAATAGGCGAAGACCTTTTTCAAATCGAATTGGCGCAGCGCAATGGTCGCCGCAAAAATCGCCGTGAACGTCCCCACCACGGCGATGGTGAGCATCGCCGCAGCGTTCCCGACAAACAGCGTGCTGCAGCGCGCGATCATGTACACGCCGGCCGTGACCATGGTGGCGGCATGAATGAGCGCGCTGACGGGCGTGGGGCCTTCCATCGCATCCGGCAGCCACACATACAGCGGAAACTGCGCCGACTTACCAAACGCGCCGAGCATCAGGAAAAACGGGATCCACGGCAGCCATGCCGCCTGCACGCCGGTGGGATGCAGCGCCATCTCAAGCACCCCGGTGTGCGTGCCGGGCCCGCTGCCAAAAAAGCTTACCGACCCGAAGATGAAAAACGTGAGCATGATGCCGATGCTGAACCCGAAATCACCCACGCGATTCACCAAAAACGCCTTCTTCGCTGCCTCGCGCGCCGCCGGTTTTTGGAAGTAATACCCGATCAGCAGATACGAGCAGAGCCCCACCCCTTCCCAGCCCAGATACATCATGATGAAGTTGTCAGCCATCACTAGCACGGTCATGGCGAAGATGAACAGCCCCAGGTAGGCGAAGAATCGCCAATAACCATCTTCACCCTTCATATACCCGGCGGCAAAGACGGTGATCAGCCACCCGATGCCACAGATCACGCAGAGCATGATGCAGGTGAGCGGATCAATAAATGCGCCTGCATTGACAGATAAAAAGTTGGTCGGCCCACCCATCTGCGGGTCGCCGGCCTCGGCCCAGTTAAACCAGGTGGTCTTGGCGGGATCAGCGAAATTCGGGGCTTTTCGCACGGCTTCGTCCCACTCTTTCGCCGTGGCCTCGTTCGGAGGGGGATGGATCTGGCTCCTTGTTATGGGGCGGTTCGCCTGCCCGGCCAGCAGTGAAAACGCCAGCACGGCGCTGCACCCCACGCCGATCCAGATCGGCCAGTGCGACATCCCACGAAGCCACCGGGCGCCGAAAAAACCGCTGATCATCGCCGCCAACAGGGGCAGCAACGGGATCAGGTAAGAATGGGTGACCGCGAAATCGTACATAAATGCGTCGTCAGAAAAATCCGTCTGTCTTTTAACCCTTTAAATCACGCCACGCATCGGCATCCAGCGTGTTCTTCTGCCGAAACAGCAGCACCACCAGCCCCAGCGCCAGCGACGCCTCGGCGGCGGCAATCACCAGCAGAAAGATCGTAAACGCCTGCCCGCCCAGGTTGTTCCAATAGCGGCCGAAGGCAATCAGGTTGATCGCCACGCCCTGAAACATCAGTTCCGTGCTCAGGAACATGACAATCAGGTTCCGCCGACACATGAACCCGATCAGACCGATGGCAAACAGCACCGCGCCAACCGCCAGATAATGTTGCAGAGCCAGTTGGGTCATGACTTGCCTAGCGCTCCGGGTAGACCTTGGAACCGGGGTGATTCGAAGCCGTCACCGGGATGCTGTGCGGGTTATCATCCACCCGCGGGGGCTTGGCACTGATAATCTCCGGCGATTCGCTCTCCACGATGTGCGCTTCGCTGCCGATCATAATCACCCGCCGCCGTGCAATGACGATCGCGCCCACCATGCTGATGGTGAGCAGCAGCCCGGCGAGCTCCAGGTTCACCATCTGGTGTTCAAATAAGTAATGCCCAAGTTGCTGGGTGGATCCTTCAAAAGGGGAATCGACGTTGGCCATTTCCGCCGTAGCGTGCGGCGCATCGATGCGCTGGGCGCGGTCGAAAATGACAAACAGCAGGATACCCATGAGTGTGAAACCCACCGCCGCCGCCATCACCGGTTCGCGGCTGGTGCGGTCATATACGGCCAGCACGTTGGCGGATTGCCCGGGCACCTGCGTCTGCTGCGCCAGCATGATGACAAACACATAGGTGACCAGGATTGCCCCCGCGTAGATCACCACCAGCGCCGCCGCCATGAATTCTGCCCACAGCAGGATAAACAGCCCCGCGCTGGCGATCACCGCCAGCACGAAATAGAGCGCTGCATACACCGGCTTGGCATGGGTGACGACGCGGATCGCCCCGAAAACCGCCACTGCGGCGAATATCCAGAAATAAACCCCCATGCCCCCGGTGGCGGCTTCAGGCATCTGCGAAACCTGCCGAACCAGGAACGCCACGAAAATCAGGGCCGCAGCCCCCAGCAGCACACCGCCGATGCGCCCCACTGACTGATGGCGCTTACCCGGCAGCAGCAGCGCCGTCCCCACCCCGGCGATCACGCACAAAACCAGGATCAGCACCGGCGATAAAACCGGCGCCAGCGCCAACGGCAAATCCATGACCGAGCAAGGCATCAGACGCACAGGAACCATGAACCTTCCCAAAAACCCGACAAACGCCTACCCCGCGAAACCGGCAGAGTCTAAGCGCATCGTCAAGCATTGCAAGCGCCGTCAAAGGTCCGAAAAAACCTGTCTCATGCACAGCCACATCTGCCGCATCCGACTCACGGTGGCCGAGGCATCAGTGCCGCCAATGCGCCCACGCGGTTGCGCGAGCAATGGGTTCCAGCCAGTGGGGGCACTGGCTGCACTGGGGGCCGTGGGAAGGCTAGTCGATGGCCACTTCCTTACCTTTTTCCGCGCTTAGATAAATCGCATCCAGCATCTTCTGAACCATCAGACCATGCTCGCCGGGGCTTTCGTTTTTGCGATTGTCGCGGCAGACCTCCACGAAGTGACGCATCTTGTAGTCCCACATCTCCTGCTTGCCTATGAATTGCGGAACAGCATTTACCATGTACCCATTAAGGTCGGTGAAAAGCTGGCTGCTTTCCCAATTGGCCCCGGCTTTTTCGCCCATGATGTTGACGTTCCACACATCCTTTTCGATGTGAGCCACGAAAGACGCTTCCAGCGTGAGAATGGCACCGGTGTCAAAGCGGATTTGCCCGACGGCCATGTCTTCCACGTTATAAGTCTTGTGGTCCCAGCCCTTCCAGTTGCTTTCCACATCAGAGGGCTTGTTGCCCATGAACGTCCAGGTGTTGCCGCTGGCACTGATGGGTTTGGGCGAACCCATCATGTAGTGGGCGGTTTCAAGAATATGCACGCCGATATCGATGAGCGGCCCACCGCCCTGTAGTTCTTTTCGGCCGAAGACGCCCCAGTTGGGGATTCCGCGCCGCCGCAGTGCCTGGGCACGCACATACATGATTTTGCCAAACACGCCATCATCCACTTGTTTTTTGATGAATCGGCTCTTGTTTTCAAAGCGGTGCTGAAAAGCGATGATCAGTTGCTTGCCCGATTTTTTGGCGGCATCCAGCATCATCTGGCCCTGCTTGGCGTTCATCGCCATCGGTTTTTCAACCAGCACATGCTTGCCCGCTTCCAGAGCATAAATAGCGTTCTCGGCGTGCAGCCCATTGGGCGTGCAGACGCTGATCGCATCAAGATCCGGCTCTTCCTTAAGCATCTGCTTGTAGTCGCCGTAAGTCTTGCTCACGCCAAACTGCTCACGCACGGTGGCGAGCATCTTTTCGCTGAGATCAGCGGCGGCGGCGATCTCCACCCCCTCGTGTTTCTTAAGCTCCTTCATGTGCGAACGGGCAATCCCGCCGGAGCCGATGAACCCCACGCGGAAGGGCCGTTTGTTGGTTGAAGAAGCTGGACTGGTCATGCGAATGCTCCCGTGTCTGAGGGGGTTTAATGTCGGCGGGAAAACAAGCCGCGCCGGTTCGGCAGGGTGACGTTTTCACCCGCCGCGGCATGATACCCGCGATGCCCCCGAATGAAACCCGCCCGGCGCTGGCCGATGACTCCC
>JBBSFP010000143.1:0-6884 GCA_038238625.1 Tepidisphaerales bacterium | reverse complement strand
GGCTTTGATCCGTTCTACACGCAGCCAACCGCGCTGGAAGGCCGGGTTAAACTCGTTAAAGATTTTGATGAGTTCCTGGCGCAAATTGATGTGATTACGTTCCACGTGCCGGGGGGCGATGCAACGCGACACCTGCTTAACCGCGAGCGCCTTTTTAATAAGTGCCGTCCCAACTTGCTGGTGATCAATGATTCCCGCGGGGAGGTGGTGGATGAAATCGCCCTGGCGGAGGCGCTGCGGGCCAAAAAGATCGCCGGTGCCGCCATTGATGTGTATCAGGAAGAGCCCCCCCCCAAGGACCATCCGTTGTTTGCCTGCGACAATGTGGTGCTGACCCCGCACCTGGGGGCCAGCACGGATGAAGCCCAGACCGCCGTGAGCGTGGATGCATGCAAAGCGATCGTGGCGTATTTAAGCAAGGGTGAGATTCGTGGCGCGGTGAATGCCGGTGGTCTGCGGCTGGATTTGCCTCCTGATGAAGCGCCATTTGCCGAGCTTGCCCGCCGCATCGGCGCGCTGCTGGTGAGCCTGTGCGATGGGGGGTATAAGACCATTACGCTGCGCGCCAGCGGAAGTCGCGCGCCGAAGTTGATGAACACGTTGCTGCGGCTGGCCGCCGTGGAGCTCATCAAGCCCCACCTCGATACCCCGGTGAACGTCATCAATGTGGAACACGTCGCACAGCAGCGCGGGATCGAATTGGCCATGATCCACGAGCCCAACCCCCCGGCCGGCCTGGTGGGGGACATCGTCGGCGTGCGCGCCGAGCTGGCGGATGGGCAGGCGCACCGCATCCTCGGTACCGTTTATGCCGATGGCTTGCCACGCGTGCTCCGCGTCGATGATTTTGCCATGGACATGGTTCCTGAAGGGCAGATGGTGCTCATCATAAACCAGGATCAGCCGGGCGTGATCGGGCTGGTGGGGACGACCTTCGGCGATGCGAAAGTGAACATCGCCGACATGGTGATCAGCCGTGATTTTGCCAAAGACGGCAGCGCCACGGCGATGATGCTCCTGAAGGTCGACAGCGCTCCGCCAGCGGACCTGGTGGAACATCTGCGGCAGAGGCCAAAAATCCTTCGTGTCAAAACCGTGGTGCTCCCGCCGCGATAAAAAGGTGAAACGCCCATGCCCAGTTTCCGAAAACCCGCGGTCGATACCAACACCGAATCATTCTGGTGGAACAACAGCCTTTCGATCGTTGCCTTCGGGTTCTTCCTGATCACCCTGATCGGGCAAAGCATCGTCGGGCTGCACGCTTACAATGGCGACCGCGATGATCGTGGCCAGTGGCCGGTCAGCTATTTCCAATACCTGCACAGCGGGCATTTTATTGAAGGGGTTTCTGAAAACTGGGAAAGCGCTTTTCTGGAATTAACCGTCTTTGTTTTTTTGTCGAAATTTCTGCGTCAAAAAGGGTCCAGCGAATCGCGCGATCCCGCCGACCATCGCAAGCCAAAATCCTACAGCGCGCAGGGGTGGGGACGCTACGTTTATGCGCATTCGTTAACCCTGGTGTTGCTCACATTGTTTCTAATGTCGGTGGCGATACACGCCTATGGCGGATCGCGCAAGTTTTCCGAATCGGAAATTTTCCACCACCGGCCGGCGGTCGGTTTCTTCGGATATTTCCTCACCTCCAGTTTCTGGTTTGAATCGTTGCAGAACTGGCAAAGCGAGTTCCTGTCGGTGTTGACGATGGCGGTGCTGACGATCTTCCTGCGCGAAGCGGGTTCGCCCCAATCCAAGCCGGTGGACTCCCCGAATTGGAAGACTGAAAAATAAGCGGTGGCGTGCGGGTCATGGCGGCGTGGGTGCCGGGCTTGAGGGAATCGTTGCGGCCGGTGCGGTTGTGGCCGGCGCGGTTGCGGCCCGCGCCTGCATGGCCGCCGCCACGCGCATGCGCAGGTTTGCCATCGGGTAGGCATCCCAGATAAAAAAAGCGCGGTTGGCGCGGTCGCTGGCCTTTTGGAGATTTCCGCGCTCCAGTTCAAAAAGCCCGGCACGTCGCAGCACATCCCACTCATCGGGAAAACGCTCGCAGGCCGCATCCAGCACCCGCGCCTTCTCGTCCATCCGCCCATCCTCGCCCAGCGCGTAGGCATACAGCAGCGCGATCATGGCCGAATCGGGCTGCTGCACATATGCGTTTCGCATGAACCGTTCCTGATCGTTGAACGCTGCCGCATAGGTGATAGTGCGCCACGAATACAAACCCACGATGATCAGCAGGAGCACGAGGCCCGCGCGCCAGCGCGGGAGCCACCGCGCTGCCGCCCACCCGATTAAAACGCACACGAACACCGACGCCAGGTAAATCAGTCGTTCGTTAAAAATGGTACCGATGAGGACGATGTTGGAGACCAGGCCGTAGCTGATCGCCAGGCAAAGCAGGCACCAGGTTGCCACCGGCTGCCGCCGTCGCCAGGCCCATACCACGGCGATCAGCCAGGCGATGACGGTGGCCACGCCGAGGTAGAAGTAAGGGTCATTCCATCGCAGGGTGCGACCGATCACGCTGGCGCCATAATCCAGGGAGAGCCGCAGCGGCATGACCAGCAGCGCGACATAGCGCCCCAGCAACGAGAACAACAGCAGCCACCGATCAGGCCCGTGGCTTTTGATCAGCGGGTTCATCGCGGAATTGAGCCATTCCGGGTTCCAGTTCCAGGGCAGGATCCACTGGCGATAGGTGATGTAAATCGCCAGCGATAGCGTCAGCAAAGCGGCGCACCACTGCAGGGCATTTCGCTCCTGCCGGTGTTCGGGTTCGGAAGCTTCGCGCGGGCGCAATTTGAACCAGGCCCACAGCATCGCCGGCAGGAGCAGCCCGTGTTCTTTGGAAAAGATGGCGAGGCAAAACCACGCGAAGACGGCAAACGCCCGCGCGGTGGTGAACGGCCGCCGCAGCACCGTGATGAGGGCACCGAGCACGCCGATGGTCGCCAGCGATTCGGCTCGACCGACGATCATCGCCACCACTTCCACATGCACCGGATGAGCCGCGAAGAGTAACCCTGCTACCCACGCTGCGCGTGTGCTGGCGGCGCTGGGAGGACCCAATGGTTGCTGTTGGACTTGGACCAGTCGCCGCGCCAGTCGTGCCACCATCCCCGCCGCCGTTGCGTGCAGCAGCACGTTCACCAGGTGAAACGCCCAATACGCCCGGCCGTGGATTTGCCATTCACCTGCGATCGAGAGGCTGGTGAGCGGCCGCCACAGCCGATCCACCGAATCCGCAAAATATCCCTCGTGAAAATATCGCCCCCACTGGTGCACATCATGCACCCGCGGATCGTCATCGGCGATGAACACATCATCGTAAATAAACGTTCCGCCCAGCGTCAGCGCATAGAGCGCCACGGCGAGCAAGGCCGCGGCCCATTCCGCCCGCGCGGTTGCCGGAATGTTCCACCGTCGGGCGGGCCAACTCGCTTGCATGGTGGTTTCCCCTTGGGTGAGCATTAAAACTCCAAAATCGCCATCTTAACACCCCCATGCAACAATCCACGGGGTGGCGCGTATTATGGCAGAACGCTCGCTATCTGAAACCGGAGATCCGCATGCACACCGTTACCATTGGCAAAGCCGCCCGCCCATCTGCCTCGTTGCGGCGTCGATTGGGTTTCATTGCCGGAGGTTTCACTCTGGTCGAGCTGCTGGTGGTCGTGGGCATCATGGCGATCCTCATCAGCATCCTGCTGCCCATGCTGAGCCAGGCGCAGCGCATTTCGCGCCGCATCAAGTGCGCTTCCAATCTGCATGCGGTCGGCATATCGCTGACCATGTACGAGACCGAATATTCCGACTGGAGCATCCCCGTGGGTGACTGGATTCCCAACGGCCCGAGCGCGCCGCCTGACCAGGGGCATTGGGACACGCTGGGCACCGAGATGCCCGCCGACCCCACCCAGCCCTGGGGTGCGCGTATCGTCCGCCCGCTGGAGCTTCGCTGGCCGCACGTGGTTTTTGGGACTAATTATCCCGAGGTGCTGCATTGCCCGGAAGATCCGCAGGGCGGCCCGCTGCCCGCACCCTACTACTCCTGGCATTCCTACCTGCTTAATAAGCACCTCGCGGTCAGCAACAACTACCTCGTGAAATTCAACCAGCCCTCCAAGCTGCGCTCCCCCGGGGAGACCATCGTCATGGGCGAGAAAATCGCCAGCTCGCACGATTACTACATGGAAGGCACAATCGATAAGACCAAGCCTAATAACGAATATCAAACCACGGTGGAGCTGGCGCGGCACGGCCCGACGTTTGGATCCAACTACCTGTTCCTCGACAAACACGTCGACCACCTTCTGCCCTCGGCCGTGCAGGGCATCGAAGACCCATGGGATCTGTTCGCCACCAACCCCACCACCGCCCCGACCACCGGACCGTAAATTTCGATTGACCGTTTTTTTGGGGGGGGGAAATCCGTGACGCCTCCCC
Source organism: Tepidisphaerales bacterium (assembly GCA_038238625.1). GTDB lineage: Bacteria > Planctomycetota > Phycisphaerae > Tepidisphaerales > Tepidisphaeraceae > JBBSFP01. Next base: position 2,441 of record JBBSFP010000143.1, on the reverse strand, counting down.
TGGTACCCATCCGCCCGGCGGTTGCGCGAAGCAAGGGAATTCAGCCAGTGGGGGCACTGGCTGCACTCAATGCTGCGTCGCCGTGGGTGAGGCGGGCGATCCATAAACGCAGGCGTTCGAGGCAGAGATAAATCACGGGGGTCGTGTAGAGCGTCAGCAGTTGGCTGAAGATCAGGCCACCGACGATGGCGATGCCCAGGGGGCGGCGAAGTTCTGAACCGGTGCCGGTCCCGAACGCCAGCGGCAGCCCGCCCAGCAGCGCGGCCATGGTGGTCATGAGGATGGGTCGAAACCGGAGCAGGCAGGCTTGAAAAATCGCATCCGCCGGGCTCAGGCCCTGGGTGCGTTCGGCCTGGATGGCAAAGTCGATCATCATGATTGCGTTTTTCTTGACGATACCGATGAGCAGGATGATGCCGATCCACCCCAGCACGTTGAGTTCCATGTGAAACAGCAGCAGCGCGATAAACGCGCCCACGCCTGCTGAGGGAAGCGTGGAAAGGATGGTCAACGGATGGATGAGGCTTTCGTACAAGATTCCCAGCACAAGGTAAACGGCGACGATGGCCCCGAGTAGCAAAAGGGGCATGCTGGAGAGCGAATCGTTGTACGCCTGCGCGGTCCCCTGGAAGTTGCCGTGGATGCTGGCGGGCAGGCCAAGCTCGCGCTGGACCTGCTGGATTTTGGCGACGATATTGCTCAGTGACACACCGGGGCGAAGGTTGAAGCTGACGGTGTTGGAAGGGTATTGCCCGGTGTGGTTCACCGACAGCGGGGTGTTATCGATATCGAGCGTGGCCAGATCAAAGAGGGGCACAAACTCCCCACTGGTGTTTTTCACATAGATGAAATTCAGGCTGTCGGGATTTTGCCAAAACTGGCTTTTAACCACGCTGACTACATGGATCTGGTTGAGCGGATTGTAGATGGTGGAAACCTGCCGCTGACCAAAGGCATCGTAGAGCGCCGAATCGATGCTGGCAGCGGAGACGCCCAGCCGCCGCGCGGTGGCGCGGTCATAATTCAGATCAGCCGACAGCCCATGCACCTGTAGATCGCTGGTGGCATCGGTGACACCGTCAATGGTGCCGATCTTTTCCTGCAGGCGCGCGGTCCAGAAGTTGAGCTCTTCGAGATTGTCGCCCTGCAGGGTGTATTGGTATTGCGATGGAGCGGGGCGGCCACCGATGCGAAGATCCTGCACGGACTGCATGAAAAGCTGGGCACCGGGGATGCGCGCAGTCATCTGGGAGATTCGGCGGTTAATCTGGTCGGCGGAATCTTTACGCACCCCCAGGGGCTTGAATACCACGAACATTCGCGCCACATTGGTCGCCCCCCCCCCGCTGCCGGTGAAGGCAACCACCTTGTCCACCGCGGGATCGGTGCTTACCACCGATGCAAAGGCATGCAGCAGCTTTTCCATCGACTGGTAGGACGTTTTTTGGTCGGCGGTGATCTGCCCGATGCTGCGGCCGGTGTCCTGCTGCGGAAACAGCCCCGTGGGAATCCGCATCCAAAGCAGGACGGTGGTGGCCAGCGTAAGCCCCATCAACAGCAGCATGAGGATCCATTGCCGCAACGCCCAGCCGAGCGTTATACGGTAAATGTTGAGAACCCAATCAAAGATGCGCTCACTGGCCAGGTAGAGGCGGCCGTGGGGCTGCTCATCACGGCTCTTGAGCAACACAGCGCACATCATGGGAGTGGCGGTGAGGGATACCACCATCGACACCCCGACGGCGACGGACAGCACCACCGCAAACTCCCGAAACAGCCGCCCGATGATGCCGGGCATGAGCAGAATCGGAATGAACACGGCCACCAGGGAGACGCTCATGGAGACGACGGTGAACCCGATTTCGCGTGCTCCCGTCAGGGCAGCTTCCAGGGGTTTTTTACCCTCTTCCAGAAGCCGGGTGATATTTTCAATGACCACGATGGCATCGTCCACCACAAAACCGGTGGCCACCGTCAGGGCCATCAGCGAGAGGTTATCGAGGCTGTAGTTGCACAAGTACATGACACCGAAAGTACCGATGAGCGATACCGGCACGGCGACGCTGGGGATAAAGGTGGAGCGAACGTTTCGCAGGAAGACAAAGACCACCAGGATCACCAGCGCGATGGAGATGCAGAGTGAAAGCTGCACATCGGTGACGCTGGCGCGGATGGTGACGCTGCGATCCACCGGCACGCCGATGCGAATCCCGGCGGGGATTTCGCTCTGCAGTTGTGGGATGGCGTCTTTGATGCGCTGCACGGTGTCGATGATGTTGGCCCCGGGCTGGCGATTGATGACCAGCATGATGGCGGGGAGCGCCGCCCCCGCCGGCTGCGTGGCGGGGCCGGGCGGGCCGTGCGGGGCGCGGCCCGCGGGTTTGTGTGGAGGGCGTCCATCCCTGGGGGGCATGGTGCCCGGCGCGCCCCTGGCGGGGGGC
>JBBSFP010000142.1:0-6911 GCA_038238625.1 Tepidisphaerales bacterium | reverse complement strand
CTGGGGGGGGGCTACGTGATCGCAGAGGATGTCGGCAATATTGTTAAGGGCAACCGTCTGATTGGGTTCGGTGACTAAAATCCGCTCGTAAATTTGCCGGGCCTTGGCATATTCCTGGGCACTCATGTAAATGGCCCCGGCCACTTCTTCAGCCATCTGCAGGTCGGTGGCGGGGAGTGTGCTGGAGGTCGCCAGCACGCGCTCGATGAGTTGCTCGGCCTTGAGCGCTTCGCCGTGCTGGGAATACATAAAAGCACCGATGATGGTCCAGTGCGGATCACGCTGCTCGATCTTGCTTTGAACCCGGGTGATGGCAGCGGTCATGCCAAAGTTTTCGGCCATCTCTTCGATGACTTTGTCCATCGTCTCCAGATCCTTGCTTTCGCCGGCGAGGTTAAAGGCGGTGTCGTAGTCGGCCATCGCCTCATCCTTGTGATCGGTGTGTGAGAGGGCGACAGCGCGCATGCGATAAAGCATGGAATCTTTTTGCCAATCGGGCTGCTGCACCAGTTGGTTGCAAGTGGTCAGCAGGTCAAAAAACTTCTTGGCTTTGGCCAGAACCTGCATGTATTCCATGACCCATTGTTTTTGTGGAGAGAGCCGGATCGCTTCTACAAACAACTGCATGGCCTGTTCGAGATTATTAGCGCGGAAAGCAACGACGGCAGCGGCGTGCGGGAAATCAGGGTCCTTCTGCCATTGCTGAACTGAGTTGACCGAATCCTGCAGCAGCTTCTGTGCATCGAGGAAGCGGGGGGGGTTGCACTCTGCATAGACCTGCACCAGCTCCAGCCGAATCGCTTTGTTGAACGGGCTTAGCTTCACCACGATTTCCATCTCGCGGATGGCTTCATCAATATGGCGGGTGGCGCGAAAGATCTGGGCCAGAGCGGAGTGATACTGCGAATTGTTGGGATCGAGATCGCGGGCAGCGGCGATGTCGCTGACGGCGGCATTCAGATCAACAGGGGCATGCACCGTTTCCATGCGACCGCGGAAGAAAAGTGCCCGCGCGTTTTTGCCATCGAGCGCCAGCGCCCGGGCGAGGCGCTCGGTGGCTTCGTCCCATTTCTCCTCTGACATGCAAACGAACCCCAGCAACGCCTCATAAATGCTTTCAAGCTGCTCGGAGGTCATGGGCAGCGTGGCCGGCGCGGGGTGGGCCACCGGGCCAGGGTGCTGCAGTTTCGCCAGTTGCGTGCGAATTACTTTGCCGGCATCGGCGAGTTTGTGGGCGCTGAGCAGGGTTTCAACGATCTGCAACTGCACCCGCTGATCAGGTGAGTTGGCATCCAGCACTTTGAGGCCGTCGTCAAAATTGCCAATCTGGAAGTAATACTGAGAGATTTTGACCTGCATCTCCGGCGAATTACCACTGAGCGACAGCGCCTCGGCATAGGCGGTCTTGGCCTTTTCGCCCTGCCCGTAGCGCGCATAAAAATCCGCCAGCATCTCGCGTGGCTCGTAGCGTTTTTTCATGGAAGGGCGCTGCTCGAGTTCCAGCAGGATTTTTTCGCCCCCGGCAAAATCGTTACCCAACATGCGCAAATGCGCCAGGTAGCTGTAAAGCACCATCTCATCCGGCCATCGGGTGATGGCCTGCGCGATGGTTTGCTGGGCGGCAGAAAGGTTTTGCTGGGCTTCTTCGGTTTTACCGGCGCGGGCACGCGATTGCGCAACCAGCGAATAGACTTCCGCCAGCCGTGTCCAGCTTGGCATCGAATCAGGGTGCGCTTCCAGATCGCTCTTGCGTGGCTCCACTGCGTTGGCGGGATCGCCAAAATTGAGATAGTACTGAACCAGTTGATCCCGCAAATACTGGTTATTGGGGCTCTGCACCAGCCCACGCTCGAGGTATTGGCGGGCTTCCTCGGGTTTGTTCATGGCATAGCAGCATTCGACGATTCCACGATAGGCGTCGACATTGTCAGTCTGCTTGTCCAGCGCAAGAAGATAATCAGACAGGGCCGTCGGATAGTCACCCCGCGCTTCGACCACCTGCCCCAGGTACTGCCACGAACGTGAGAATTCCGGCAGGTTTTTGGTCAATGTCTGCGCGATCAGCAACGCCCGGCTCGTGTCACCCATGGCCATCGCAACGCGAAAATGGCTAATGACCCCGTTGGATTCATCGGCGTTCTTGGTCCCCAGGCGCTCGGCCAGGTTCTCGGCCTCTTCCCAATTCTTATGCTGCAGGGCCAACTCAAAACGGTGGTTGATCACCGACACGTTTTCCGGATCAGCCTTTTCGGCGGCATCCAAATGCGGCAAAACCTCTGCCTGGGGCTTCCCAAGCGAAGTGAGGTGCTCAAAGATTTTCAGCTCCCGCTCGACGGGGTCCTTAATCTTTGACAGCGAAGCCATTGTCAACTCTTCGATTTTTTCAGGCGGTTCTTTCTTGAGCTGCCCCTGCAGCAGGGCAAACTCCCCGCGCTCCGGTGAATCGGCATCGGATTTTTCAATCTCATCGGCCAATACCTTCAGGGCCTGCTCCGGCTTCTTGTTGGCCGTGTATGAGACCACCAGGGAATCCACCACCTGAATAAGCGAGGGTTCTTTATGTTCCTTCTCGGCCCTCAGGCTTTCAAGCAATTCGGTTGCCATGTCCAGCTTGCCCATCTGCATGGCCAACTGCGCTTTGCTCCATTTTTCCTGAGGTGTTTTCTGGGGAAGCTTGGCGAGAATGACCTCCACCTTTTCGTTCTTTCCGCCGGTGGTGCGGTTGTTCAGCGTGTAAAGCACGAGGGTGAGCCGCTGCACATCAGGCGACCCCGGATAGGCGGGGGCAAGAATCTTGATCTGGTCCAGCGCGCCCTGTAGATCCCCCTCGCTCAGCAACAACTGTGTGAGCATGATGCGATCGGGATATGCATCCTGCCCAGCATCCCGCTGCAGCTTGATGATGCGGTCCAGATATCGCTTGGCAGTGCCGGTCTGGTGACTGGCGATGTAGGATTTTGCCAGCAGTTCCAGTAGATCGGCGTCGGCTTTACCGGGGTTGCTCTGTTCGTAAAGCCGCTGGGCTTTTTCAAATTCCTGAATCGCGTTGATGGCGGCATCCGACGTGCCCTGCAGCAGGTCTATCTTGCCCCGCAGTTTCAACACGCTGTAGTCAAGGCCCGAGCGGTCGGCGATGCGCTGATAACCATCCTCGATCTGCTTCATCACCTCCTGTTTTTCCTGGGCATCGGTGGTGAGCTTGTATTTAATCAGGAGTAACTCATCGAGTGCCACTACGGTGGTGACGTCGATCTTGCGGCGCAGCTCGGCTGGGGCGAGAGGGGTTTGATAATGCTTCAGATCGCCGATGGGACGACGCATCAGGTCGATGGCTTCATCAATTTTCTTGACATCATTGGTGAACTGGAGTGTTTGCGCCAGCGTGAGACGAGCCAGTTGGTCATTAGGCTCCAGTCTTAAAAGCTGGCGGCAGGTTTCCTCGGCCTTGGTGAGGTCGCGCTGGCGATACTCAAATTGCACCGCCGCGATGAAGATATCATCAATGAGTGGCTCGCTGTCGGTGGCAAGCTTGCAGGCCTGGTCGAGTTCTTCATGCATCTGCCGCTGAAGCTCTTTGGGGTCCAGTGCGGTGGGGGCGCAGTTGGCCAGAATCTGGTAGAAGTGGAAGTGCATCGCGGGGTTGTCGGGCGCATTTTTCAAGGCCACTTTTTCAAAGACATCGATCGCGCGTTTATAAAGATCGCGGGCGTGCTCTTCGGATCCCTGCCGGCTTTCCTGCACCGCTCGATTCACAAAAACCCGCGCGATATAAAACGGAATGTCCGCATCTTGCGGATTGACCCCCATCAGCTCCATGAGCGCGGCCAGATTGCGGTCAATCTCTTCGGCGGGACTGTCCACACCCAGCAGCCAGGACGCAATGGGCGCAATATGCAAGTATGCTTTGGCACGCGGATGGTCCGGCTTGGTCTGCAGGATACGCGCGCAGGTGCTGGTCAGCTGCTGGAAATAAGTAGGCGAGGGGGAGACGGTGGCGTCCTTGATCTCCGCATCCAGCAGGGCCTCGTTGGCAGGAAGATAGGTGGGATCCATCTGCACCGCCTTGGCCCACTGCAGGCGGTCCTGGTGGTAAGCCTCCGGCTTGTCCTGTGCCAACTGCGTCATTGCCAATCCGTCCATGTACGCCACGCGCGCCAACTCCTTGGCGTTACTTTTTCCCAAAGCGGTTCGGTAGTTTTTGTCGGCTTCTGGAAAGTTACCGCGCTTGAAGGCTTCGTCCCCGGCCTGTACATACCAGCCCACATCGTGAGTGAAGAAAATTTGCTGCGCGCCATACCCCACGATGGCCCCGCCCGCCAACACGGCCAGCATCCACACTACGAACTTCTTATTGAAGCGCCGTCGACGAACATTTCGAACGTTAGAAGCCATCAATTCACCGCGCTTTAAGTTGCTATGATTCGGTTGACTCGCCGCAAAAATTCGTCACTGAGCTTTCGCCATTCCCTCGCACCAAGCCTGCCTGTCTTCAATCTACGGCCGGCTTTCAATCGAAGGCCAGGCTTTCTGATACGGGTGCTGCAAACCTTCGATTACTTACCAGAAGTCTTCAGGTCTTGCAGGCTTTCGACGCTGGGCAGGCACTTTTCCACCTCGGGCATTGCCGCGGCCAGGAAGTTGCTCATCACGATTCGCCGCCGATCCTGATCCATGTCCGTCACCGGCGTTTTGGGGGTGGGCATCAGCGTCTGCACCTCAACCTTGGCATAGTAGGCAAAGCGTTTGCGTAGGTTTTGCATGGCCAGGCGCACCCGGGTTGGGTCGCTTTCATAATGCCCATCGGTGTGGAAGAAGTAGGCGACATTGGTTGGCACGCTGTTGCTCCCATTTTGATCTTCAAAGTTGATAAATCGTACCTCGATTTTCCCCGGATCAACCTGCTGGGCCATCGTGATTGGCGTGGGGATGTTCCACTTGCTGGTGATGTATTCCTTGGGTTCAAACCCGTTGGCGACATAGCAGCGGTCGGGGATGTGGGCCACCGTGTCGGCCTTACCGGTGTAATAAGTCACGGCAAAGTTAATCACGGAGTCGGGCTTGCGGGCCTGCAACACCGCCAGCAATTTTCGTTGTTCACCCAGCGATTTTTTGTCGAACTTGGCGATGTCTGCCTGCGGAACCATGCGGGAATTAACGTAGTCGCGAAAGATGAAAGTTCGGGTGCCAAGCGTTTCTTCCAGGTCATCGCCCAATACTTCGGTCTTAATGACGCAAACCCAATCGCCCAGTTTGTCGCTCACCGCGGAAAGGGGTTGTCGCAATGGGACGGGGAGCTTGCGAAAGTGGAGTTTCATCGCCGCGGTAGCGAAATTCAGCCCCAGCGCAGCCACCAGCAGCACGGCCACTGCCACACCAAATGCGAATGCCGAGCGGCGAACCAGAGGGGTTTGGATGGCCACAGCGGCTGGGCCAAGGGAATATGCCCCGGGGGGTATGCGGGCGGTAGTTGTCATATATGTGGCTCCGACGGTCTGGCTCCAACGATCTGGCGAGAACGGCTTACGAAACAATACTGCGCGCAGAAGCAGTGCTTCGCCATCCCGGCCAGACATGCAGTGTCGCACGCCCAGCACGCAATTTTATTCTCCAGCCAACAGTTTATTCTACCCTTGCGGCGGAGGTTTTGTTCAACCGCATCAGCGTCAAAACACCCGCCCGGGGGGGCGCTCCTGCGGGACCTCGCCCGCTTTGGGGGGCATATCAGTAACCGTTCCGTTTCCATCACCGGAATGTGGATCGCTGGTATTGCCGTTGGCATTGGCATCGGGTTGACGAATGTTGTTGACCGGCGTGGGACGGGTAGTTTTGCGACCCATGTTGCTTAGTGACGGGCGCGGAATGCGCGCTGTTGCCTGCGCAGCCGACTCAACGCCAGCGGAATTGCCCTGCGCGGATTTGTCCTGCGCGGATTTGTCCTGCGCGGATTTGTCCTGCGCGGATTTGTCCTGCGCGGATTTGTCCTGCGCGGATTTGTCCTGCACCGTGGCCGGTTTACTCGCTGCCCGGGGCGGTAAGGTTCTTGCAGCGGGGGCGGCCGAAGGGCGGGCAGCGACGCCCGGAACAGCCATGCGCTGCAGGGGCGGTTGCCAGCCCGGCATCAACGACGGTGACGCGGAGGACGGACCAGTAGACGATGGCGCCGCGGAAGATGGCGCGGCAACGGCCCTCCCCGCATTCCCGGTGGGTTGTGCAACCGTGCCACGCCGAACCACGCCGGTTGGGGCATCGGCTTCTTCAATGAAAAGCTTGTCCAGGATCCAGCCCACTAGCAGCAGCAACAAGAACCCCGGGATCAGCATGACAAGTCCGACGAATTGATGGGCAAAGCTCTCCGATAATTGCTGGCTCACATAGCGATCCAACAGCCCCTGACCGCACACCCGCATCACGTTGCAGAAGATCGCGATCGGCACCGCGGCGGCGACCATCGACACTTTCTGCCACAGCGGCCGCGCCGACAAAAAAGCCAGCATGGCTCCCACCGATATAAACGTCATCAGCGATCGCAGCCCCGCGCACGCCTCTGCGACATTCAGGGTCCGCCAGGGGTCGGCTTTACGGCCGGTGGCGAAGATGATCTTGGTGCCGGTGTTAAAGGCATCCACATTGGTGAAGCGCAACGTGCGCGCGGCCGCCCCGGCGGCTAAATCCTGCAGCGGACCGGCCACCCTGCTGTAGACCAATTCCGGCCAGGGCAACGCGCAGACAAGAAACAAAATTGGGAACCATGCCAGTCGCATGACCTGCCACCCGGTCAAGAAAAGCACCACACCAAACAGCGCGATCACCATCCCCAGATCTTTGGCAAAATCGTTCTGCAGCGGGTAGATCGCATAACCAAAAAACAGAATCCCTAACACCATGATCGCCAGCCCCGACCAGGCGATTTT
>JBBSFP010000141.1:0-6917 GCA_038238625.1 Tepidisphaerales bacterium | reverse complement strand
GGCCAAAGCCAGTCGAAGTAATTGCGTAAATATCCGCGGCGGCGCTGTTTCTTTTCGGCAGCGGGCCGGGAATCTGGCGTGGGGGCGGTAGCGCCATTGCCGGCAACATCTTTTTCCTCACCCCGCCGTGCAGGTGATTTCAAAAAAGCGACGAAGCGATGGCGAGAGGAGCGCGGCGTTTTCGACATTGCCGCATTGTAAGCGGCATCATTGGGGCATTGCGGCGGGGTGCAGCAACTGCTCGCGAATCTGTTTGGCCTGGAAGTTCTGCGGATTTTTCTGGAGGGACCGGTCGATTTCCTTCAACGCTTCCTCGCGTTGTCCGGTGTGCTGCAGCGCGAAGGCAACTTCCATATGCAAATTGGATTGTTCAGGATCGCGCGCTAAAGCACGCTGCAGGTATGGAAGTGCGAGCTGGTATTTCTGCTGGGCCATCAACTTCTCCGCGAAGTGGATCAGCAAGTTGTTAGAGGCATCGGGCAAGTTGCAATAGGTGGTGAGGGCGGCATCCATGATGGGCTGGGCCACGGCCAGCCGTCGCTGGAAGGCAGGCTTTTCACTTTCGGGCAGGCTTTGCAAAATTGCACCGGCGCGCGAAGCGGTATCCACGCCCGCCCAGGCGGAAAGCAGCGAGATGGCAGTAGGGTTCACCACCAACGCGCGGGCCGCCAGATCAGGCCGATGCAGCCGCTCGGCGACGGCTGTAATGACATCGGCGTATTTGCCAAACTCGATTTTGACAGCGCGCTGCAGACTGTTCACGGCACGCTCATCGTTGGAAAAGAAGTTCGAACCCCACCATCCTTCGGGGCGGAGGCTTGCCAACATCAGTCCGCCGCGAAATTGGATGTCGGCATCGTAGGTGGCGGTCTGACAGGCGAGGTACATCAGGCGCGCGCCGACGTCATCGAGGTTGAGCGCCAGCACCTCAATGTTGCCGGTAAGTTCAAGCAGCGGTCCGTAGCTGGGGCAGTCCCTGCGCCGGTCGTTCAGGAAGGCAACCACCCCCTTGGCCATTTCGCGCTGCTGTGGAGTGAAGCGGGCATTGTCGACCAGGCTGGGTTTAGCAGGGCGGGCTGCATATTGGATGTACAGCCAAAGGGCTTCCCCGCGCAGGTAGCAATAATGAATATTGTGCGGGGCCATGAAGGTAACGCTGTCGGCATAGTTGCGCAAGGCGTCATATTGATCGCGTGTGCCGGTATCCTGGTGCTGTCGGAGTTCAGCGCGGATTGCCAGCATGCTATTCAAATATTTCTCGGCTTCGCTGTTGCGCCAGGCGCGATTGCTGCCAACTACTGCACCAGCAGTGATGGCAAATATCGCCAACGTACGCACTATGAGGCGCTGATACGTTTTCCAACCAGTGGGTTGGCGTTTTGGTTGCCATTCGGGATAAGCGTCTTGCGGCGGCGCGGGAGCTGCGGGTGTGGGGGCAGGACGCGACTCGGCGCGGAACACATTGGCACGGGTTCGCGTCACGGACACAATCAGGCCGCAGGTCACCGCCGATAGCCCGGCGATCGCTGGCAAATGCTGGCCAAAATCACTCATGCTGTGAATGAGCACCGCCAGCAGTCCATATCCCAGCCCAAAAGCAGCGACTGTCACGGGTGAATCATTCCGGCGAATGGCGCGGACATAATTCAGGAGGATCACCAGTAAAAAAAGAACCAGGCAGGCAAGACCCAGGATGCCGGTCTCCTCAGCAAGCTGCACATATTCATTTTCCACGTAGCGCGATACGCCACCGATGAACGATGTGTCGAACATGGGAAATACAAACTCGTGGGTCCCGAGCCCGGTGCCAAATATCTTGACATTGTCGAATGCTTTGAGAGCATCATGGGCCATCTGCACGCGGCCTTCGCCCTCGTGCAGGATGATGCGCTTGTCCATTTTCCAAAAGACCATCCCCCCCGCCAGCGCCACCACGAGCAGCGCACCAACGACGATGGATGCGCGGGACCGTGTGCCTTCGGTTTTCCGGTGAAAAAAACTTGCCCCCGCGAGAACGATGGCGGTGACGGCGGCCGACGTCACCATGGCAATGATGCCACCGCGCGAATAGGAATAGGTAATTGTCCCCGCACCGGCAAAGAGCATTAACACGAGACTGCTGATCCCAACCCAACGTTGCCAGTCGCGCTTGAAACTCCGCGCGGTTGCCGGGCGCGGCTCCATCAACAGCATCAGCAGCAAGCCAAGAGCAGCTCCCATGGAGAGGTTCATGAACTGCGCGTAATGGGAATGGTTGAAGAAGGGTCCGGACCTTGCGGGGGCATCGCCCCATGTGCCGTGCGTGTGCCAGTAGATGGCGTTGGTGTGGGTTATGTCTTGCACGATGGCAATCAACTGCACGATGCCACCGATCACAGAGATGGCGACCAGGAATCGGCGGATGCTTTGCGCCGTGGAAAAAACGTTGAGCGTGATGACGAACAGCGCCCCCGCCGCTATTACAAAACCGAGCTGTTCCCAGGTAGCGTTGGGGTTGAATGAAAGGGGCAAAGAATCGAGGATTGTGGGGTCGATATACGTTAGATCGTTGAGCAGGAACTCTTTGGTGGCCCAGGTCCAGGGAGAAAGTTTTTGAACCCAGGTTTTCGAAAGCGGGCAGACCTGAAACAGCACCAACGTCACGAACACAGCAATTGCCAAATACGCCCACGACATTCCAAACCGGCGATTGGGGTGGATAAGCAGCTTAAAACCCAGCAGCAAAGACATGGCTGATATAGCCACGATGACAGGAAACTCGCTCCAGGCATCAATGGCACCGTAGGCGAGCGGCATGAATGCCAGCAAGCCCACCATGAGCCATTCGACAATATCGTCCAGAAAGTTTGATTCAGTAATCCCGGCCACGTCCATACCAAAAGGTCCAATGCACCCGGCGATACTAGCGCTGGGAATCTTAGATCAGTATCGGTGGCGACATGTTCTGAATCCAGACGTCGTACCAACAATCACAATGAAGTGACAAATAAAAACAGCCCCTTTGCAGGGGCTGCGCTCACTTGAGATTAGTTGATCAAACGGACCGATCAGCCGCGGTCATGGTCATCACGGTGGTCCTGGCGGTGATCCGGGTCACGCGGAGCGCGGTCGTGGTCATCATTGTCACCATGGCCCCCACCGTTCCCATTGCCATTTCCACCGCCATTACCGTTGCCGCTTCCCACGCCGCCGGTGCTGCGGGGAGGCTTCACACCGATTTGACGAAAGAAGTCCTGCACCAGTGCCTGGAAATTTACATCGTCTTCAAGCAGTTCATAAACCACCGGATTGGTGTTCACGATCCACTTAAGATTATCGAGCTTAACATTCTTATGCCCATTCCAGGAATACACCTGCTGGTCAAAGGCTTTCAGTTGTTTGTTGGTCAGATTCTGCAGAACATTGATCTCTTTGTTGATCCAGTTCGCATCGGCCTTGTCATCATGCACCCAGATGGCATCGTAATACCAGGAAGGGACGGTCGTCGGATCATAAATGAAATCAGCGACGTTCTTTTCGAGAGCAACGATCACTGGAGGCTTAGGCTTTTTCGCATACACCTCGTGCGAAAGAACCAGACCCGCACCGCAGGCTACGGCTAAGCCCATCAGCCCGGTCTTAATCATATTGCGCTTTGTTTTACGAGTTGCCATTTTACAACATTCTCCGAGGACGATTGATCCGGGACTAGACACCTTGAACTTCAATTATCGCCATTGCCGGACCGGTTCTTGCGACAATGATCTATTACGGCAAATTATGCGGGGCCTGGCGTACAAAGTCAATTGAATATGTGAGTTTCTTTCATTAAATACGAGGGATGCTAAACGGTTGTTCCCGCCATTTTTATCCTACCGCAATTGGATTTTAACGCAATCTCAAACGGCATCGCCCAGGAATGTTGTTATTGCACAGGCAACATCCAAAAATGCGGAATTAGTTACCCATATTAACGGATTGCAAAATTTGTCGGCGCGGCGTGTTTTTATATCAAGTTTAACGATTGCGCCGATTGGATTGGCCTGTCAGGCAGCGTTTGCAAAATTTCCGAGTGCAGAAGTACATCCCAGTAGGTCGATGTGTACCGTAGTTGTTTACCGGACCGTTGGCATCATCGAGCAATGGAGTGCTTTATGCGTCGTCATCTCCTGCTGCAATCGTTGCGTGGCCATCTTTCCCTCCTGGCACTGCGTTATCCAAAGAAGGCTCGATCAACGGTAGCCCGCCGGGCGAAACGCTACGTGAATGGACATCTGCGCAATTCCGCTTGAGGGAGCTTGCCACATCGAGAATGGCTGCGGGCTATCGGATGGCTTGCAGCCCGATATCGTGTCGATATTGCATCCCATCGAAGTGGATGAGTGACATTGCCTGATATGCGCGCTGCCTCGCCTGGGCTACGTCCCCTCCCACTGCCGTCACGCTCAGCACTCGGCCGCCATCAGTAACAATTTTCCCATCCACCAGCTTCGTCCCGCCGTGGAAAACCTTTACATCCTGCAGCGCATCCGCTTGTTCCAAACCAGTAATCGGTAATCCGGTCTTATAGGTGCCTGGATACCCCGCGCTGGTGGCCACTACGCAAACCGACGGCCGCGGGTCCCATTCAAGTTCAACCTCGTCGAGCCGGCGATCGGTCACAGCCAGCAAGACTTCCATTAAATCGCTTTTGAGCCGCACCATAAGTGGTTGGGTCTCGGGGTCGCCGAATCGGCAATTAAATTCCAGCACTTTAGGACCGGCGGGCGTCAGCATCAGTCCCGCGTAGAGCACGCCCCGGTAGTCGATCCCCTCGCGCATCAAGCCATCGATAACGGGGACTAGCACGGTGCTTTCGATCTGCTGAAGCTCATGTTCGGAAATCGCCTCCGTTGGCGAATACGCCCCCATCCCGCCGGTCATCGGGCCCACGTCACCATCGCCTACGCGCTTGTGATCCTGGCTGGGTTCCATCAGGTAGATGGATTGACCATCAATGAATGCGAGGATCGATACTTCCGGTCCCTGCAATCGTTCTTCGATCAGGATTCGTGCCCCAGCTTCGCCGAAGGCGTGATGCCGCATGATTGAGTTGATTGCCTCCAGCGCATCCTGCGTGCTCAGGCAGACGCTCACACCCTTACCCTTGGCCAGCCCCGCTGCTTTGATGACCAACGGACCATCATGCACGCGCGCGTATTCTTCCGCGAGGGCGGGATCGGTGAACAAACGCGCTTCGGCGGTGGGTATCGCCTGATGGCGCATCAATTCTTTTGCGAACCATTTGTCGGCTTCGATGCGGGCCGCTTCTTTCGATGGGCCGAAACATTTGACCCCCATGGCGCGAATTGCATCGCCCATGCCGGCTGCCAGGGGCTCTTCCGGCCCGATCACCACAAATTCAATTTGATTGTTGCGAATGAATCGCTCTATCCGCTTATAATCGTTGACCAGCAGCGGCACGCACTCGGCGATTTGGCTGATGCCCGGATTACCCGGTAGCGCGTAAAGACCGGTCACCAGACTAGAGGAGGATAGTTTCCAGGCCAGTGCATGTTCCCGCCCCCCACCGCCGATCAGCAAAACTTTCATGTGATGTGCGCTTTCAGTCGCCCCAGGGTTAGTATGAGAACGCGCCATAAAATGCGCTGTTCTCATCGCCGCGCTGCCAGCGATCACCCAATGTGCCGGCTGCGTAAGCAGCGGCCTGTGTATACCCCACCTTTGGTCGCGTCAAGGGAAACAGCGGTGTGTACCACACCATCTGCGGTTGCGCACAGCATTCGTCGTTGGGCATTGCTGTCACTACTAACTGGGCGAAACCTTCCGCTGCCACGATATAGTTTTTTCCCTCGTGGGCGAACCGGATCGGGCCGCGCTCGACGTTGACGATTTCCACCCGCGAGGCTGCACACCGCGATTGCAACATCGCGGTAACGGCTTTTACCTGTGCCTCGCTGGCAGATGCGTCGACGAGCAATTCCATTTTGCGATTTGCCCCGCTTTCGCCGAGGTTATCGCCACACGTGATGGCGGCCATCATGCGGACTCCCGCGAGGTCGACATGATCCCACGAACCGCCGGTGAAATTCCATGCCATTACGGCTTCGTGTCCGGTAGTCACCGCTTCGCCGCAGTAATGACACGCACCGGCGAATACCGCGGCGGTGCGCGCCTCGACATAATCGCCAATAACGTGGTCGTCCCGGGCGGCAACCTCCGGCAGTGATGCCTTCGCCGTCGACAGATCACGCGTGCGGCCGCAGATACTTATGCCGATTGCCAGCGCAACCACCGTGATTAAAACAGTTTTGATCATGATCGAACTCCCTTGAATTTCGCCAAACCCACCACGGATATAGTATGCCCTCAAGCGGGTGACCCCAACAGGAAAATCCTAGCCGCATCAACCCAATTCAAATCCCGCGGCGGCAAAAATTTCGCCGCCGCATAGGAGCGGGGGATTCACCGCATTGGGATAGATCATGCGCGACAATCGCCTCGCGACTGACCATCCATGCTGCTGAAGCGATTCATCCCAGCCCCTAGCGGGCATCACGTCCATAAAGACAGGCCGTGAGCGATCAGCATCCAGCAGTTTGGTCATGATGAAGGTTGCTTCGCTGGGGGTTTGAGCGATCAGCGGGCCGATCTGGTCTGCCAGCCGACCGGGCCGACGAATCCCATAGCCGCTTGCCGAAAGGCACGTTTGTACCCCCTCTTCAAGCAACAAATGTTCGATCAGGGCTTGGCGATTCAGATGCGTCGCTTCCCGATCCAGTTGTAGAATCGTCGCACGGTCGTCACCATTTTTGTAACTCGCAAAATCTCCTTCGGTTCTCGGCCAATGCCAGCGGGTAATCGGCATCACATCCACGAAACCCTGCTTCAAATAAACGGGCCTGCCCAAGTCAGTGGCGTCCAACCCAATGGTCGTC
>JBBSFP010000140.1:0-6930 GCA_038238625.1 Tepidisphaerales bacterium | reverse complement strand
AGTGCGCAGCATCAGCTTACCACTGGTAATTCGGCTCAGGTCCAACAGGTCGTCGATCAGCTTTACCTCTAATTCCACGTTGCGGCGAATCATAGCGATATCGCCGCGCATGGCCTCAGGCACGTCGCCGTTGATCTCCATCGCCGCAAGGCTCATCAGTACGGGAGTCAGCGGGGTGCGCAGCTCGTGGCTGAGCACCGCCAAAAACCGGTCCTTAGCCCTGCTGGCATCCTCTGCCTCCTGCTTGGCCTTTTGCAAATCCTGTAGCACCTTCTCGGTCTCCTGATTCGCGGCTAAATCGGTATTGCTGCTGGTGGATCGTGTAGTAACGTCGCTCATCGCCTGCTCATTTCAAAAAGTCACGAAGAATATATCCTCGATTGATCCGATCATAGGATATTCACGACCCGGAGTGCAGAACCATCTAATGCCCCATTCATCCCTCACTGCGGCCCTGCCAGCGCCCCATTCACCACCTGCCTGGCCTCCTCCAGAATTTGCTTCAGATGCTCCTCGCTTTTTAGACTTTCGGCGTAAATTTTGTAGATCTCCTCGGTACCGGATGGGCGCGCTGCAAACCAACCATTGGCCGTGGTGACTTTTAATCCCCCGATAGCCGCTTGGTTGCCAGGGGCCTGGGTCATCACCGCCGTCACCTCTTCACCGGCCAGCGTGCGCCGGGTAACTGCGGATGCATCCAGCTTTTTGAGCCGGGCCTTCTGCTCCAGCGTGGCTGGTTCATCGATGCGCGTATAAAACGATTTGCCAAAATCCCGCTCGATCTCCGCATAGTGTTCGCCCGGATCTTTGCCGCTGCGCGCTGTCAGCTCGCAGGCCAGCAGATCCATCACCGGGCCATCTTTGTCGGTGGTCCATACGCTTGCATCCTGCTTTAGAAACGTCGCCCCTGCCGACTCCTCGCCGCCAAATCCCAGCGATCCATCAAATAATCCGCCTACAAACCATTTGAACCCCACCGGCACCTCGTAGACTTTTCGCTGCAGCGAAGCCGCCACCCGATCGATGATGCTACTGCTGACCAGCGTCTTACCGACCATCGCGGCCGTGGCCCATTTTGGGCGGTGACTAAACAGGTAGCGAATGCTCACCGCAAGGTTTGCATTGGCGCCCAGCAATCCGACGCTCGGTGCAACGATCCCATGCCGGTCGGCATCGGTGTCATTACCAAACGCCACCTGATATTTGTCTTTCAGCTCCACTAGGCCCGCCATGGCATACGGGCTGGAACAATCCATGCGAATCTGCCCATCATGGTCGACCCGCATGAATCGAAACGTGTAATCCACCCGCGGATTTACCACCGTAATCTCAAGTGCGTATTGCTCACGCACATAATCCCACAGGTGTACGCTCGCCCCCCCCAGCGGATCGGCACCGATGCGCAGCCCCGCTGATTTGATCACCTCCATATCAATCGCCCCGCCCAGATCCTTCACGTAGGGAAGCAGCAGGTTCTGCCGATGCGTGGTCGCAGCGGCCTGCGCTTTCTCAAACGTCACTCGCTTAACACCGCGGTTGTTTTCCTTCAGCAACGCATTAGCGCGGTCCTGCACCCACTGCGTCACATCCACGTCCGCAGGGCCGCCGTTGGGAGGGTTATACTTAATTCCCCCATCACGCGGCGGATTGTGCGACGGCGTCACCGCGATCCCATCCGCCAGCCCGCTTTTACGTCCCCGGTTGTAGTTTAGTATGGCATGCGACATCACCGGTACGGGCGTGTATTCCCCCTCCCCGGCGATCACGCATTCCACCCCGTTGGCCGCCAAAACCTCCAGCACACTATCGTGCGCTGGCCCATCCACGGCATGGGTGTCCTTGGCCAGGTACAAAGGCCCATCAATTCCTTTGGATTTCCGATACTCACAGACCGCTTGCGCAATTGCCAGGATGTGTGGCTCATTAAACGACCCCTCCAAGCTGCAACCCCGATGCCCGCTGGTGCCAAACGCCACCTGCTGCCGAGCATCGGTCAAATCCACCTGCTTCTCAAAATACGCGCGAATAAGCTGATCGACATCGATCAGCATATCGTCAGTGGGAACCTTCCCCGCCAGCGGCGACAATGCCATGCCATCTCCTAATAATTCGCCCCAAAGCAGAACACCCGGTTGCATTTGAACCTCAAGAACAAAACCAGGCAACGGGGAATGGTAATACAGCACCTATACGAAATTCATATTCGTCCCCATAATGGGCTTCTGATCTTTTTGACAGGGAAGAGAAAACCATAATGAAGCCGTCGGACAATGTTGTTGAGAACATCGAGCAATCCCAGGAAACCACTGAGCCGGCCCATGTTGTGCGCAAGAGCGACCTCACGCGGGTTACCCGGCACGCCATGGAGTTGCTTAATGAGCTGCAGAAAACCCCCGATGGGGACATGGTTGGGGAAATTATCGCCAATGCATTGAAACTGCTGCGCGACCAGACCAATCGTGGCGACATCAAGCTGTTCAACAAATCGTTTAAAGAACTGCGCTATGCCCTGAAAGTCTTTGCGCCTTATCGGGAAACCCGGAAGGTGAGCATTTTCGGCTCGGCGCGCACCATCGAAGACCATGATGAATACAAGGCCGCTTCGCAGTTCGGTAAAGAGATGGCCAAACGCGGGTGGATGGTTATCACCGGCGCGGGGGGGGGCATCATGGCAGCGGGGCATGGCGGTGCGGGGGCTGATCCATCCTTTGGCCTGGCAATTCGCCTGCCCTTCGAGCAGCGCACCAATGCGTTTATCGAGAACGATCCCAAGCTTATTAACTTCAAATATTTCTTCACACGAAAGCTCATGTTTGTGCGCTCCAGCCATGCCATCGCCCTCTTTCCCGGCGGGTTTGGCACCATGGACGAAGGGTTCGAAGTGCTCACGCTGGTGCAGACCGGCAAAAGTGTGCCGATGCCCATCGTGTTTGTGGATGCCCCCGGCGGAACGTTCTGGAAGCACTGGCAGCAGTACGTCGAAAAGCAACTGCTGGGCAATCGCCTGATTGGTGAAAATGATTTAGCGCTCTACCGTGTCACCGACAACATCGAGGAAGCGGCCCACGAGGTAACGCACTTTTACAGTAACTATCATTCGCTGCGCTACGCGAAGGATGACCTGGTGCTGCGGCTGCAGCGCAAGCCTTCGGAAGAGCAGTTGGCGCGCATCGCCCGCGATTTTGCGGACATCAACGTGCGGGGCCAATTCCGCTTGACCGACCCCCTGCCGGTGGAACGTGACGAGCCTGCCCTGGCCCACCTGCACCGGCTGGTGTTTGCCTTCAACAAGCGCGATCACGGCCGCTTGCGCTCACTGATTGATGCGCTGAACAACCTGTAGCGAATGCAAACGCCGTGGGTCTACGGTGAGCTTCTCACTTTCAAAATTTTTTGCCCCGCGGGGCAGTAATCGCTGATCGGGCAGACCTCGCACCGGGGCGATCTTGCCTGGCAGATCGCGCGGCCATGATCGATCAGCAGGTGCGACCAGAGCGTCCAGTCGGGCTGGGGCACAACGGCCATCAGATCCTGCTCGATCTTTACCGGGTCGGCGACTTTGCTGAGCCCCAGCCGTTGGCTCAGCCGCCCAACGTGCGTATCCACCACGATTCCCACATCCTTGCCGAATGCGTTCCCCAGCACCACGTTGGCCGTCTTGCGGCCCACGCCGGGAAGCGCGGTTAACTTTTCCATGGTTTCAGGAACCTTTCCGCCATGGTCGTTCAGCAGGGCCGCTGCCATGCCGCGCAGGGATTTTGTTTTGTTACGAAAGAACCCGGTGGACGCAATGTCGCGTTCGAGCTCTTCCTGTGACGCTTGCGCGAAGCTGTTGGCCGTGGGATATTTCTTAAAAAGCCCTGGCATCACGCGATTCACACGCTCATCGGTGCACTGGGCAGACAGGATGGTCGCCACCAATAGCTGCAATGGCGATGCATGAATGAGGCTGCATCTGGAATCGGGGTACGTTTTTTTCAGGATCGGCAGGATCACGCGCACGCGCTGCAGCCGGGTTTCAACGGTCTTGCTTAACTTCCTCGGCTTCATCGCCCCCCGCCGCTGGTGAGGATGACATGCGTGGGTGTGATTCCGGCACTGAAGATGATGAGTCCCAGCAGTAGCACGAACATGATCCCCAGGGCGCTGATCGCCTGCTGGTAATAGTGCCCGATGCGCTCGATGGCGACGTTGGCTTTTTCCGGATCGTCGGCATTTTCAACAAATTCCGTGCGAAACCGCTGCACCGCTGGCCAGACGCTGAGCCATTGATACAGATAAAACCCCAGCGCACCCAGATATAAGGCTGCGCGCAGGATCATGGTGATTCCTTCACCACGGAAATCGGTAACAAAAAATTGCCCGATGAAGGCCAACAGCAAAGCAATAGCGCAGCCCAATTCGATGCGGCTGAGGGCCGCCTGCACAGCGCTGATGATTTCCCCCGACAGCAGCACGCCATGCTGGCCATCGATGTTGACGCTCAACACGTCCGGCAGGACCGGATTGCGCTGCCGCAGCGTGCGCACCACGATCGGCCAGGCAATCGCCAGAAATGCCACCGCCCCAAACCACGTTGCCAGCGCCAACCAATACACAATTTGTACCAGTTGAAATTGCATGGACGGATTGTAGCGGCAGCGTGAGGGTTTAACCGCCACCCACCCAGGTGTGCGTCCCATCCGCCCACACTTCTTTTTTCCAGATCGCCGCTTCGGCTTTAAGGGTGTCGATGATGAATCGGCAAGCTGCAAAAGCCTCGGCCCGGTGGGGCGATGCGACGGCAATCAACACCGATGGCTCGCCGACGGCAACCCGCCCGGTGCGATGCCAGATAACCAACTTCACGATGCTCCACTGCGCGCGGGCGCGTTTTGCAACATCGTGAAGCTGGTGCAACGCCATCTCGGCATAGGCTTCATAGTCGAGGGCGAGGAGCGCTTGCCCCGCCGCATTTTTTTCGCCGCGGGTCAGGCCTAAAAAGATGTTGACGCCCCCGATGTGTTCATCAACGAGGTGCACCATCGCCGCATCTATTTTTAGAGCGTTTGGCACAAGCGCGATGAAATCACCCGATGAATTCAGCATCCACCGCTCACCGGTGGAATAAGGGCCAGCTCATCGCCATCATGCAGTTCATCATCGGGTTTTGCGTAGGCGCGGTTGATGGCGGCGGCGCTGCGTGACAACATCGGCTGCAGCCTCGGATACCGGGTAGCAAGCGTCTCAATCGCATTGCTTACGGGCGTGCGCTCCGCCAGATCAAGCTGCAGTTCTGCGATCTGGGCCAGGTCGCGGAGCACGGCAAAAAGGCGGATGGTCACCCGCATCATGCGGCTCCCGGTACGTAGCCGATGATCGAAATTCCATATCGATCGGCAAGCTCCAGCACTTTGGGTTTTTCAACCATGATCGTTTTACCTGGCTGCAGCGCCAGGCACGCGGCGCGGGCGGCATGCAGGTTTTCGATGGTTGTGGTGCCGATCGTGGGTACATCAAGCCGCATATCCGCGTGGGTGTTGGCCACCTTGACCATGGTCCAACCGCCGCGTTTACACAGCTGACCGGTGCGCTCGATCATGGCATCGGTGCCTTCGAGCGCTTCGACGGCAATCACATCGAGATCGAGCAAGCCCAGGGCCTGCCCGATATCGAGTTGGCTCAGGGTCACGCAGCGATCAAAGCCGAGGCGGATATCCTGCCATTGCGCATCAGTCGGTTGTTTGCGAGTCATCACACCGGCGGTGGCTAAATGTTCTGTGCAGTAACGGGTGGAATCGATCAATGTGATTCCCTCGCTGGCGAATTCCTCGATCAGCGCCCGCAGCACCGCGCCGGGGCGTTTGTCGCGGCGAAGCCGGGTATACCAGATTCGCAGCCCGCGCCAATCCGGGAGATTTCGAATCAACCGCCACCGATCATACATGAGGGATTTCTGCACCCGCCCAACCATGATCGCCTGCCGACAGTTGGCCTTCTTCAAGACCCGCGTCCATTGGCCGATCTTAGTGATGTTGGCCCAGGTGAAACTCGATACTTCGGCCTGCAATTCCGGCCAAGCGTTTTGCGCCAGCCCCACGCACACCACCGGTCGCCCCGCCGCCCGGGCACCGCGGGCCACCAGCAGCGGAAACACGCCTTCCCCGGCGATGAGACCCAGCGGCGAACTGTCCGATGCCATTAGTTCCATTGCCATCATTGCCTTCTATGCGATCTGCCGAAGTGCTGCAATTAAGTTGGCATCAGGAGTGGTCCACCACAGCTGCTGGTGATGATGCAGCATGCACAGGGCAGGCTTCGCGGGAAAAGCGATCATGTAGTCACTCCCACGCAAATTCGCCAGCAGGACCCCTGCAAGCATGGTGAAGTCGGCTTCTTCTTCAGGCGGAAATTCGATGGCCGCCGCGTTGTTGAGCGACTCCAACCCCGTAGGATCGACATCAATAGTTCGCAGCGCATCGGCAAGCCATGGCGCGTGATTGTGCCCCAACTCAAATGCCCAATGGCTCATAGGCATCAACCATAAGTTGCCTCGCAGATGATCGCGCCATGCAGCGCTAAAGAACCGCATGAGGTTGGGTATGTACGGTGGATCGATGGGCGACGTGAACGGTTTGGCGGAAGCGCGGAGGGACGGGTCTTCCGGGCCAATCCAGGCGAAAGTATGGACGGGTGGCTCAGGCGGGAAACCAAATGCCCCACTGTTGTGATACAAACAACGGAATGTTTCCTGACGCATCCGATCAAGAACCACTGGGTATTCGACAATGCGCGGCATGGGTATTCCCGCCAGCGTGGCTGCACGCTTTAGTTCTGCCCTGTCGTACCCGCTGAAGCAGCAGTGCCCAGGATCGGTAACTGCACGGTCACACTGCGATCGGCATCATCATCAAGGCCGGGGGCCGCACCGATGAATTGCTGGTCGATCTT
>JBBSFP010000139.1:0-6936 GCA_038238625.1 Tepidisphaerales bacterium | reverse complement strand
GTTGAAGCCCGGCACTGATGCCAACAATCCGCCCCAGCCTGCATCCGCTGATTCTGCTGCTGCGCCATCCCATCGCCCGGGCGGCACGGGTTACGCCGTACCCCGCTCACAGGGCGCTTGCGCTGCTTGTGGAACAACCATCGAGCCTGATACCCGGCTGATGGCCGTGCTGCGCGAAACACCTCAGGGCTTTGAGCGCGCGGATTTCTGCCTTCCTTGCTGGGATGCGTTTGATCAGGCCGGGGCCGGAAACACCATCGTCGGGTTCTGGAAAACCATCATGCCACACCATGAGGCGAAGAAAAAAATCTTCGTCGACGATGAGGTGCTGAGCAATTTGTTCGAGCGGTTGGCAGATTCCACGGAGCCGGCAAAGCTGAACTTTCGTTTTGTGCTTGGCCTGGTCTTGATGCGAAAACGCCTGCTGCTCTATGAAGGCACGCGCAGCGCGCCAGACCCCGCGCGCGAGTTTTGGATCGTTCGCTTTAAAGGACGCGATCAGCCGATGGAACTGCTTGATCCGCAACTCACCGAGGGCGATTTGCAGAATATCAGCCAGCAACTGGGGCAAATTCTCAGTGAGGAAACATGAGAAGCATCGAGAGCGCTGAGCCTGTTTCAACCGATGGGTCTCTTTGGGCGTCTATGGGAGCTCTCCTGCTGATGCTACTGAGCGGTGCATGCGCGCCGCAAAAGCCGGTCACCCACCCCTACACTGGCCCCACGCTTTCGCTGCCGGAGCTGGCGATAAAGGTGAATGCCAACGCGCAGCGGATTGAAACCCTCTGGGCTCACCACAATTATTCAGCGACGATTGTCGATCCCCAGACGCACGAGACGCACAGCATCCAAAACGGCGATGGTAATTTGATGTATCGCAAGCCGTTTGAAATGCGGCTGACGGGCAATGCCATCATCGGCCAGGTGTTTGAGCTGGGCAGCTCCCGCGATGAATACTGGGCGACGATTTTTTTAGACAAGGTGCGCACCCAATGGTGGGGGCGCTACATCTACCTGGGTAAGCCCTGCAGCAAGCCCATTCCCATCCGGCCTGACCTGGTCATGGAAGTGCTGGGCGTGGCGGATATCAATACCGATCTTTTGCGGCCACCTGCGCCGGTGATGCGCTTTAACCCCGAGCAGCGGGCGTACATGCTGATATGGGTGATGCCCGGCCAGACCCATTGGGTGGCGCAGCGTGAAGTCTGGTATGACCTGACGACATTTTTACCCACGCGCGTGCTGCTCTATGATGAAAATGGCCGCGTGGTGTTGCGGGCGGCGCTGTCAAAGCACGCGCGGATCGATCAAGGTGACAAGGTCCAGAGTGCGAGCGATCAGGGTGCCTCTGGGAAAGAGAATCTCGGGGCGATGATGGCGACGCATTTCGAGTTATACTTCCCCGAAACCGGCAGCCGCTTGAGTATGACGCTCTCGCAGTTGCAGTTTCAGAAAAACGGTCTCCCGAGGGAGGGCACCATCGCCCGCCGTCCGGCGACGGATTTGAAAGTGATTCAGCTGGATGAAGCCTGCGGTGAATAAGCGTCGGGTGTGCTTTTTTGGGATGCCATTGGTTCTGGCGGCGCTGGGCGTCGTCATTGGCGTGGTCATGGGCATTGTCATGGGTGGGAATCCCGCGCGCGCTGAAGCGCCCGTTAGCCGCGCCATGCCGGCTAGCCAGCCGGGTGCTGAAAACCCATCGACGACCGCAGCGGAATCCACCGGGGAATCCCCCGGCACCGCCGCGATCCTGGTCAATATCAAGCGCCCGGAGTTGCCGGCGTCCGACAAGGAATTGCTGGCGCACGGCAACGCCGATGCCTTTTGGTATGTGCTGGTTTCCCCGCGCGGGGGATCACCGGCGATTTCCGAAGTGTATCACCGCGGGGTAGCGGGCAAGGACGATGCGTGGCGGCAATTGTCGGCCATCCCGGCGCGCGTGCGCGGCATCGCCAGCCAGCAGACGGATCTCATCCTCGCATTCGATGACATGCCCTGGCGGCGCATCGGCAGCGGCGGGGCGTTGATCGCCGGGACACCTCTGCCCGGAGATCGACAAGTCTTTGATGTTGCCTGCGACGGATCTGAACTCTGGGCCCTGGGGATCACCAAACATGATGACCCCTCGGCGCGGCGCGCGGCGACGGCATCGTCGCCCACCACCGGGCAGACCAGCAGCGAAGCGCGGGTGTATCACTATTTGCTGGCTGATAGCAAGTGGGTCGATGCCGGCCCGCTGCCAAAGGATTGGCTGGTGAGTTTGCCCTATTCGTTTGCGATTTTTCGCGGGGAGGCGTATTTCGCGTTTGAGGATAGTCGGGGCCTGCGCGTGATGCGGCTGGAACTTCGCGGTAGTAAAGCCACGACCCATGCGAGCGCGCCGGCCGAAAATAATCCATCCAGGGCGGCAGATTCCACCGCAGGGGCAGCAGATGCCACGGCGGGGGCGGCAACATCCGTCGCCCCCCCCCCGGCGACGGGCGAAGCAGAGGCCGGGTCGGCAGACTGGAAAGAGTTACCCGCGCTACCCATGTCGTTTTTTGCCGCCCCCGCCAGCAGCCCCGTGTCCGGTTCCGCACAATCCACCAGCCCGTCCCCTGATACGCGCGCCAGCGACGAGCCAGCGAGTGATACTTCCGCGATCGCACCGGCCAGCGCCCCCGCCAGCCGACCGGTTACCTTGCCGGTTGAAAATCGCATCGATTTTAAGCTGCTCAACACGCGCAATCGGCTGGCCCTGTGGGTGGCCGACCAGCACGATGCCGGTCGTATTTTTTTCTTTGATCAAACCTGGAGTGCATCGGCACCCTTTGCGTTGCCCGCCATGTCGCCGCCGCTTTATCGCACGGTTGCTGTCACCGATCCCGAGATGCGGCTGCTGGTGGCTTCGGGGAACGATAAAAAGATTCAGCAGCAGAACATCGCCTCCGATGGGCACGCCGATGGCACCTGGACGCCGCTTCCGGGAATGACGCGGGTTTCGGTGGAATGGGTGAACACGGTGATCAGGTACATGGTGGGGGCGCTGCTGGTGATCCTGGTCATCGGGACGGCGATTCGCCGCCGCTCGGCACCGGTGACCATCGAGAAGCTCGCTGCCGACTTTCAGCCCGCGCCGCTGCGTGAGCGTATCTCGGCGGGCCTGCTGGACATGTGGCCGATCTTTGCCTGCCTGCTGTACCTGCGTATTCCGACGCAGCAGGAGATGCTCGATCCGGTGAACCAGGCGATAGCCGCCGGCGCGTACGGGGTTTACCTGCTGTACACGGTTTTGTGCGAGCTGATTTTCAAGCGCACGCTGGGGAAGATGGTTTTTGGCCTGCGGCTGGTGATGCTCGATGGCCAGCCTCCGCGCGCCTGGCCGCTGATTGCCCGGAACATTGCGCGGGTGGTGGATTTTTGCCTGTTCTGCATGCCGTTGCTGCTGATTTTGATGACCCCCCTCCGCCAGCGCCTGGGCGATTCCTTCGCCGGCACGGTGGTGGTCGTGCCGCGGACGGAAGCAAAAGAGTCAGATGAGCTTGAAGACGAAGATTAAGCCGTCAGCCGAATCGCCCCCCCCAAAAAAACCCTACTGCAACGCGCGCAGAATTTCAGCGACGCTGGTCATGCTCTCCATCTCTTCGGGAGCGAACGATTTGCCGCTGGCTTCTTCCAATGCCAACACCAGGTTCAGGTGCTGCACCGAATCCCAGCCCTCGATATCAGCCGAGGTGGTGGCGGGCGTGATCTGTGCCGGAGGGACTCCCAACACATCGGCGATAATCTGGATAATTTCGTTTTGATTCAGTGGTTTCATGTCAATCATTTCAGTAATCGCAGCTCGGGCTTGCAGGGCGGGCTTCAGCCCGCATGATCTCAGGTGCAGTGGTTTTTCAACGTAATCCATTCGGGCCTGTGGATTGGCGGGGTGCGAAGGTCGAGCTCCCAAAGCACAGCTGCCCCGTCCTGGCGCGTGCGGGTGAAATGGTGAGCTGCATAGAATTCGCTCGCCGGGGCGTTCTTTTTGGTCGGGATGAACCAGCCGATTAAGCGGGTGCATCCGCGCGTCCGGGCCTGCTGCGCGATCTCCGATAAAAAAGCCGTCTCAATCGTGCGGCCGATGATGCGGCAACTCAGCAGCAGCGTGTCGATCTCGCAGGCATCGGCCGCATCACGCGTGATGGCAACGCCAGTGAGCCCGCTGTCGCCCAGGCGATCCTGCACCTTGATGGCATACAGGTGAACCATCGGATCGGCGCTCAAGCGTAGTAGCTCCTGCTCGCTGTAGCGGCGGGTGGTGAGGTTGAACTGGTTGGTCTTTTGCGTGAGCTGAGCGGCGCGCGGGGCGCTGCTCACATCGATCGGGAAGATTTCCACCTGCATCTGCAGCGAGCGATAGAAATCTTCCAGCGATGCAGCGCTGCTGGAGAGTTCCTGCCTGGTGCGCTGCTCGGCGTACATGCGGCCGCGCTCGCGGTCTTCATCGGTAAGCCGTAGTCGCTGAAACACGCCCGCCGCCCGCACAGTTTGTGCAAAGAGCGCCGGGTCGGGGGGTAATTCGAGCACGGTAACTTCTGGCAGTTCACGTCGCACCCAGTCGCGCTCTGCGGGGTTGTCATCAATAAATGCCAGGGCGTCGACGCCGATGTTTAAGTCCGCTGCGATGCCGCGCAGGCTGGTGACCTTATCATCCCAATTAGCGCGGAGGGCGGCAAAATGCTCGGTTTTGAGCAGCATACCGGGATGTTTTTCGAGCGCTTCGCGGGCATCGGCAGGATTGTTCTTGCTGGCGATGGCGAGAATGATTCCCCGGCGATGCAAGTCGAGGATGGTGCGCTGCAGATTCCAGAACGGTGCGCCCGGCCCGCTGGTGGCCAGCGCGATTCCGTCCATCCCGTCTTCACCAATGACCCCCCCCCAGAGGGTATTGTCCAGATCGCACACCAGGCACTTGCACACGCGCCCGGTGATCGGGTGCAGATACGCCCCCCAAGCCGTTGCCAGGTGCACCAGGTGCTCGCCGGCGATGGGTAGCCGCATCGTGTGCCACTTGGATAAATCCTCCCAGTGTTTGGCACCGTGACGGGCAATCAGGCCATCGTAATCCAGCAGGTAAACATTGGCCGTGGCATGCGCCAGCCGGGCGAGGGCAGCATTGATCTGGCCCACCGCTGCCGATTGACCTTCCGCCCGCTGCGCATCAAGAATCCCCAGCGCGGGGGGGGGAAGCTGCAGATTATGAATGATCAGCGGCGCATCGCTCCGCGAGCGCAGGGCCCGCACCAGTTGCTCAAATTGCGCAATGGTTTGGCTGACCAGCGATCGCACCTGCTCTTCAGAGTAATCTGCAAACCCATCCCATAAACCGGGCACGATGTCGCGCGTCTGCGCCGCCAGGAAGATGGCATCAGGCGACCAGGTGTAAAGCCACGATGCCGGATCAAGAATTTCCTGCGCAAAGGAATTTAAATCTCCCAATCGTACCTGGGCATCAATGCCCCCCAACAGCGCGCCCGCCCGCAGGGGCATGACCATCGGCTCGACCGTGAACGACCGCAAAATCGCCACCCGGCAAGGCGTGAGCGGGCCCGATGTCGGCAACGCACCCGCCTGCCGCAGCACATAGGGCGCAAGCCCCCCCGATGCATGATCCTGCCACAAGCGCAGCAGCGCACCGCGTGCGCCGACCCAATCGTGAGCAGCGATGGCGGCGTCAATCTGCTGCCGCAGTTCCCTGATCTGTTCCTGTTGCACCTGCACCTTACGCTTGGCCGATCATTTTCTCTCCGGAATCAGAAACGCTTCAAACCGGTGGCTGGCTTGCCGGGGCTTTGCCATGGGCAGCTTCACATGCTCCCCGCTAAACGTGCCCCCGGCCAATTGGGAGCCGAACCATGTTAACCGCGCGCGATTGTCTTTGTCGTGCAAATATCCGCACTGCCGCAAGGCAAATCGCTGGAGGGCGTCCCTCTGTGATGCTTCTTCACTGGCCGGACGGGTTCCGCAGGGGGGAGATTTCGTTCACCCCCACCGGTTTTGAGCGATATACTATGGCAACTTTGCCCCAAACAGGCAGGTTACGGCAGCCAGCCCGCTGGTGGAGGCGGAGCCGTTAGAGGCATCGGGCCCTGCGCCATCGCATCCGCCGGTGCGGTCGGAACCCGATGCTAGCATTTGGCCCCCGGGGCGGATCGTGTGCTCCAGGTTCAGTCGTCCAAAGGCATCGTCAAAGTGAAACTAGATGGGTCCCTGTTTCAGGTTCATCTCTTCAAAAGGGGCAGAAGCCCACCTTGAGCCTCGAACTTCGCGAAATCGTCAATCACTGACTTGAGCCGCCGTTTGCCATCATTAGATGCGTACCGCATTTCGAATTCAAGATAGACGCCGGCCAGTTGAAAGCACCGGATGCCGGCATCTGCGGCATGCGCTTCTTCGCATAGAATGCAATAAACGACAAATATCAAAGCTTTTCGCACTGCGGGATCGTCAGTTTGTTCCAACTCGTCAGTCGCTGCTCGCAAGCCAGCCACCCCAAAATGACGAAGTGCAGCGGTGCACGGAAGATAATCGGCTATAGGTACTTCATGTTGAAAAATCATCGCGTGAAATTTCGGCAGAAAAGTCGCGTGACGGGCCAACAGAGCAGGCAACGAATTATCTTCAAGCTTGACGTACGCGACTGCTGCAAGGTCCACTAACAATTCGTCTTCTTCAGGTTCCGAGAGAATCGGTGCGTTCAGCAATGTATGGATTCTTGCATAAATCGATTGATACCTTTCTTCCAATCTTATATAGACATCAACAACGTCGTGTCTAGGGCCTGTCTGTCGAATCTGCGATCGGGTATATACTCTGTTTTTCAAGTGAGGTTGCAAGGATGCGACGCTACGAACTCACGGATGAGCGTTATGGCCTGATTGAAGACCTCTTGCCGCGCAACGGTCGCCGTGGCGG
>JBBSFP010000138.1:0-6945 GCA_038238625.1 Tepidisphaerales bacterium | reverse complement strand
CATTGCTTCGCCGACTCTTCAGCGAAGATCCTCGCATTGGTGATCGGCTGGTGTTGGCCGATCAGTTCACCCCAACGCCGTGGCTGCGCGTAGTGCGCTGCGCCCCGCTCAAGGGTGAGCAACTGCGGCTATTCGCCTGAGGGTTTGGTCGCGCCGCGCTGAACCACCATCGCGGGCCAAAGTTCCTCTTCCTCCCATCCCATGGTCGCCGATGGATTTGCCTGAAACTGCCCGGCAATTTCGTCCCCCTCGCGCAGGTAAATCATTCGCACCAAGGGTTCGAGCGCCGAAGTCACCGGCACCGAAGGCGTTACATTGGGCGGGCGCGGGCCGGCGCTGCGCATCAACAACGCCAGCTTTTCGCCGGGGGTCATGGTGAAATGAAAAGTGTGGGGCTGGCCATCCTGTGCGCAATACAGGATCGGCGAAAATCGTGACATTTGTTGCTCGCTATAAAAAATCGGTTTGGTCAACCCCGCCCAACGGCAGTCAATAAATGATGTCGCCAGCGCCGCGTGAAAAGACCAGCTATCGATTTGAACAAGCCCTGGGGTCTGGGCGATATCCGGATTGGAAGACGCACCCGCCGGCATCAGCAAGACGTCGCCACCCCGCGCGGTGACCGGCCAATGCGTGCGACGCCATAGCTCTGCCACGCCTATCGCCACTGAAGTCAAAACGACAATCCACACGATCCCGCGCGGCCGGAGCAGCAGCCCGCCTAATAGGCAAAGGCTGTATACAACCGCGATCAGCAACGCCTGCCGCCGATAGCTGGTTGGCCAGCGCGGCTGCCAGTGGTCAACCACTCGATAAACATCCGGGCTATAAGTGCCGTCCGGGCCCACCGCGGTATACAGCAACACCCAATACCCGACTTCCCCGACGGTGATATGCCGCCAAGGCCATTGCGGGTCGGGGGATGCGTTGCCTTCACCTGCCTGAGAATCGCGAATGGCCAGCGCTACTCCCATGGGTACCAGCGACTGCGTCAAGCTGGGCAACGATTGCATCATCGCCGCGGCGCGGTCGAGGATCAGTAGATCCAATGTCTCCCACGCAGCAGGTGACCCTGCCAGTGCCTGGCCCGGGGGAAGCGGGCAGGCAATGCATTCGCGGTCGGCTGACAGTGCCCGACCCAGTGCCACGGCTTCCTGCGCATCCCCGGTTGCATATCCCACCAACCGCTGTTCGGCGGTCAATGCTCGAACCTCCACTGGAGGCATCGTGGTGGGACGCGGGACTTCCACACCGTCGATCGTTACTGAAACCGCGCCCATTTGATCGCTGTAGCAGATCCAGGGCATAAGCACGTCCGCGCTTCCATTGTTCATTGGGCAAACCACCGACATGCTACCACCGGCATCGACGCGCAATTGCTGTTCACCCGACTGGCTCGTTGTAGCAACCACATGCAATGGCATATATCTGCCGGGATGAAAGAAACCGCGCAGGGGCAGGGTGACTTCCGCTTCCGGGTTCGCTCTTGCGCCGGAGAGGCAGAACAGGGGTAGCAAAAACGTGATGGCGACCACCCAATGCTTCATGCCCCGATCCTTATCGCCAGGCGTAAAACTTCCGCGACGCTCCATGCCTGTGCGAAACAGCCTGCGGGACGGTGGGGTTCGTCGCCATCGAAGATTTCACAAATCTGTCCAATGCAGCCACGCGTTTTGAATTGTTGCTGCAGAGGCAGGAGCCATTGGCGCGCCTGGTTTAACGACGCCTGGGTTTCGCCTTCCACACGAAGGTAGGCATCCAAAAACGGGCCAATCAGCCACGGCCAGACCGTGCCGTTGTGGTACGCGCCATCGCGCTGGAACACATCCCCCTCATAACGGCCGCGGTATTTCGCATCAGAGCGGGCAAGCGTGCGCAATCCGAAGGGCGTGAGCAGTTCGCGGCGCACGACTTCCACCACCGCGTGTTGCTGGTCATGGCTCAGCGGGCTATGGGGAAGGCTCACCGCGAATATCTGGTTGGGCCGCAAAGAGCCATCGGGCACAACATTCCCGTTGGTGGTTCCAATGACATCGTTCAAGCCTCGAAAATCGTTGATATAAAACCGCTTGACGAAGTTTTCAGCAACGTGAGTGGCCAGGTCATGGTAAGCCATCTGTTTCAGGGCGCTATACCACAATGCGTTGATCTCAATGGCCTTGCCATGGCGGGGCGTGAATGCGATATCGCCCTGCTTGGCGTCCATCCAGGTGAGCTGCGTGTTGGCATCGCCCGCGCTGATCAGAAAATCGTCGGGATCCATGCGGATGTTAAAGCGCGTGCCGTTCTGGTACCCCGAGAGAATCGCCTCGCAGGCAGGCCGCAGTCTTGTATCAAACATCTGCTGATCGCCCGAGAGACGGGCAAATTCATGGGCGGCGTGAATAAACCACAGGCTGGCGTCGACGGTGTTGTAGTGCGGCTCGTTGGTGTAATCATCAAACCGATTGGGAATCATCCCATCGCTGACATACTGCGCAAAAAGCCCGAGCACCTGCGCCGCTTCCTCAAATCGACCCGTGGCTAGAAAGAGCCCAGGTAGCGCGATCATGGTGTCGCGACCCCAGTCGGCAAACCAGGGGTAGCCGGCCAGCACCGTGGTACCGGCCGAGCCATCGGGCTGCTTTCGGCGCACGATAAAATCCGCAGCAGCACGGGCAAGAACCGAAAGGGTTTGGACGGAATCCTTGACCCTCTGCGATGCACTGTCGGGAATTATGAGCGGCGGGTTGGGATGCTGCTTTCGCGCAGATTCCCAATTAGGGAGGCCCGTCGGTTGATCGCCTGCCCACAGCGTCACGGCGCCCATCTTGGCCTCATCCAATTGCATCGGCACGATGAACGTTCCCGGTGTGAATAGATCTTCGGTATCATCCTGGCCGCGCTGGGTTTCGATGGGGTAGACGTGTCCATACCACCAATCTCCGCGCTCCACGAAACTGCCGTTGTCGGCTTGGATGTGGATGCCGCGCTCTCCATCGCGAACGCTCACCTGCCGGCTGCTGGCCGCGCTTTGCAGTCGGGCATTGGATGAGCTTCGCAGGGCGTGAAAATCGCGGAGACTGACGAACGGCAGCAGTTGCAATTCGACTTGCCGGGGACGATCGCAGTGCACCTGATAGCGGAGGCCGACTGCGTTCTGCTCCCAAAGCAGCTGCACTTCTTTAATAATGCGAACGCCTTCGATTAGATATTCAAAGCGAACGATGTCAGTGAGCTCAAAATGCTGGAGATATCGATCTCCGCGCGGGTGCATATTTTGACGAAACTGGTTGATGGAAAACTCGTGTGGATGCTCCCGTTGCCCGTCCAGGATGAGCAGTTCCCCAACCCGGTTGAGCAACATGAAACGCCCCACCGGCGGCAATAGTGCCGCGCACAAGAGTCCATGATAGCGACGCGTGTTACATCCCACGGCGGTGGACGATGCGAACGTGCCCAGCCCGTTGGTCAGGAGCCATTCCTGTTCCAGACCGGGATGGAGCTGGCCGCGGGTTTCGAGCGTAAGTTTTGTGGGGGATGGCATGGGCGAACAGTCTAATCCGCTGCCCGCCCGGAGCGAAACTATCGAATTCGGTCATGCTCCCGATTGGTTTTTTCCAACACTTGCCGGGCCTGGGCAAATTCCGGCTGCATGCCCATCCGCATCGATCATTCGCGGATTCCGGGCAATAAATGATTCATCATCCCACCGCACAAACCCCGCATTGACCACCGGCCAAAATACCGCCAGTGGTAGGACAATCAGCAACACAACAATCAAGCCCGTCTGCGAACGCGGGAGGAGGGTAAGATTGTCGGCGGCGGTCAGGCAGCGAGTTGAATCCACCGTTTCCATAGCGGTTTCACTGTATCACATCCAGCCGATTGCCTTGCGGGTCCGGTTATGAGACGCGACCGGCGGCTGTAAGAAAGGAAATCGGTAATCCTATCGGCTACCATTTGGCCAACAGAGAGCCCGAATTGGCCGATGAAGCAACGCGTGGAAGACATCAAATTGAGCATACCCGCAACCATTCCATCACCCGCTTCCGTCGCTTCGCAACGTGGGTTGAGCGTCATTATCGCTGCCCATAACGAAGAAGCGGGGATTGGCCACACGCTGCATTCGATTTTATCCAATCAGCTGGATCGCCCATTGCAGGTGATCGTCGTAGCCAACGGGTGCACCGATGCCACCGCTGCGGTAGCGCGCGGGTATGGGGCCCGGGTGCAGGTCATCGAAACCGAGGTCGGGAACAAGGTCCATGCCCTGAACCTGGGCGATGCCGCCGCACGGTTTACACCGCGCGCCTACCTGGACGCGGATATCGAACTGACCAACAATGCCTTGCAGGCAGTGGTCAACCTCTTTGAAAACGATCCAACTGCCCGCGTCGCCGCACCGGCACCTCAACATTCTTATCGCGGGCATAACTGGTTTCTGGCGGGGTATTACAAATTGTGGAGCTCGTTGCCCTATGTGCGAAACGCCGTGATGGGCAGCGGGTTTTATGCCATCGACCGCGAACTACGCGGCCGGTTTGACTATTTCCCATCCATCACGGCTGATGACAAGTTTATCTGCACACTCGCCAAGCCCGGCGAGCGTCGCGTATTGGCAAACTGCGGCTGCACCGTCCTGATGCCAGCAACCTTTAAAGATTTGCTGCGCGTCAAGACGCGCTGGAGCTACGGCAACATGGAACTGGCCGATGCGCGGCCCGATCTAAAATCCAACGATGAGCACCGACATCAGGGAACGCTCTCGTGGCTTATTCGTCGACCCGGCCTGTGGATCCATGTGCCCACATTTTTGGGTGTCTTTGCATACACACGATTGGCAGCCAGGCGTCGTCGCAAGGAGAAACAAAACCTGTGGGACCGGGATGACAGCTCCCGCCCTACGCGCGGCTCGGCCGTGCGCATCACACCTTGATTTGCGGTGTAATATGCCGACACCATGCCCGAAGCTTTAGCCGGCATCCTTAACGTCAATAAGCCCGCCCGCTTGTCTTCGGCAGCCCTGGTTGGGCGGGTTAAGCGCCTTCTTCCGCGTGGTACCAAGGTAGGTCATGCCGGTACGCTGGACCCGTTTGCCACCGGCGTGCTGCTAATCCTCGTTGGAGCCGCCACCCGTCGCTTCGATGAGTTAATGAGCACCCCCAAGCAGTACGATGCCACGATCAAATTCGGTTCGACCACGGCGACCGATGATCCAACCGTCCCCCAGGTACCCTGGCCCCACGCAATTGTGTCAGCGGTGAATGAAGAACAACTGCGAGCCGCCCTTGCGTCGTTCGTTGGCCAGATTGAACAGATGCCGCCCAACTACAGCGCCCTGAAGATCGGTGGGCGTCGCGCTTACCAAATCGCCCGGCAAGGTCAAACCCCCGACCTGCGCCCACGCCGTGTGGATGTATACCAGATCGAATTGTTGAACTACACCTGGCCCCTGGCGCGCCTGAGCATCGACTGTGGCCGCGGCACCTATGTCCGCGCTATTGCACGCGACCTGGGGGCGGTGCTGAACGTCGGTGGGCATCTAACAGCGCTTTGCCGGACCCGCGTTGGCCCATACTCCCTGTCCCAGGCGGTTAGTCTTGAGCAACTCCAATCGGACGGAGTAGCCAGGCACCTTCAATGAGACGTGCGGCGGTGCGCAAAATACGGTTTGAATCGATTTGTTGTCAGGCATGGCAAGCTCGGATAACTTCAGACATCCGGCCCCAGCGCGGGCCTGATTGCCTGCAACATCACTTTGCCCAGAAGGTCTTCATCATGGCTTCCGTTATCGCCGCGCAACTCTATACCCTTCGCGACTACACTAAAACCGCGGTGGCACTGGGCACCACCCTGCAAAAGTGCAAGCAGATCGGCTACGAAGCCGTGCAAGTTTCCGGCATCGGAGCAGCAATCACCTATAAGGAAGTCGCCCGACTGCTAAACGACACAGGGCTCACCTGCTGTGCGACCCACATCAACCTCGATAAGGCGATGGAGAATCCCCAGCAGGTGATCGATGACCACCAGGCAATCGGCTGTCAGTACACGGCTGTCGGGGTGGCACCCGAGCGCTATCGCTCGGCAACCGGATGGTCGCAATTGGCCAAAGATATGACAGAACTCGGTCGCACGCTCAAAGCCGCCGGGATTGTGCTGGGCTATCACCACCACGCCATGGAATTAACCCGCTACGGCGACAAGACAGGGATGGATATTTTGTTCGGGGAAAGCGACCCAAGCCTGGTGACGGCGGAAATCGATACTTACTGGATACAAGCCGGTGGTGGAGATCCAGCAGCATGGATCAAGAAACTCAGCGGAAGGCTGCCCCTTCTCCACCTGAAGGACATGTCATTCGGACCCGACAACACCAGCGATTCACTGCAAAAAAAAGACGGTGAAAGCGACGAAGTGTTTGCCTATCGCAAGCAAGAGTACCAGGTACCCAAGCCATTAATGGCGGAGGTGGGTGAGGGGAACCTGAACTGGACGACAATTCTGAAGGCGGCAAGCGACGCGGGGGTGCTGTGGTACATCATCGAGCAGGACGTCTGCCAGCGCGACCCCTTTGATAGCCTTGCCATCAGCCTGCGAAATGTGCATGCAATGGGTTTGCACTAGGGCACACCCGGGCACACCCGGGCACATCCAGGCACATCAACGCATATCAACACACACCCAAGCACTCTGGGCCAGGGCAGCAGAGGGGGGCGCGCGTGTTTTAACGGGCATTGTAATGATGAGGCACCGGCCCGGCGGCAGCGACCTTCCGCTCCTCCGGCACGCGCAGCAACGTCTGGCAATGCTGACACTTCACTTGCTTCCCACGCACCTCATCGGGCACGAAAAGCACTTTACGACAACGCAGGTTTGGACAAATAATCGTAGCGGCCATATTGATCTCCCGTGACCTTATCGGCACAACCGCCCGAAGGGTTTTGGGATTTTTTCAAACAGCCT
>JBBSFP010000137.1:0-6957 GCA_038238625.1 Tepidisphaerales bacterium | reverse complement strand
CGGGGTGGTCGGAGCAGGATCCGCGCGATTGGTACACCGCGGCCTGCAGGGCCACGCGCGCCGTGCTCAAAATGTCGGGCCTTAAGCCGGCTGACATCGCCGGCATCGGGCTTTCAGGGCAGATGCATGGCAGCGTCTTTCTGGCCAACGGTGATCAACCCCTGCGCCCGGCGCTCCTCTGGAACGACCAGCGCACCGCGCCCCAGTGTGCCGAGATCGAACGCCTTGCCGGTGGAGCGGCGCGGCTGATTCAACTGGTGGCCAACCCCGCCCTCACGGGTTTCACCGCGCCGAAAATTCTCTGGGTCCGCCAGCACGAACCGAAGGTTTACTCTAAAACC
Source organism: Tepidisphaerales bacterium (assembly GCA_038238625.1). Classification (GTDB taxonomy): domain Bacteria; phylum Planctomycetota; class Phycisphaerae; order Tepidisphaerales; family Tepidisphaeraceae; genus JBBSFP01. The sequence goes on along the minus strand of JBBSFP010000137.1, from coordinate 6,616 downwards.
AAACACATCCTGCTCCCGAAAGATTACGTGCGTTTTTGCATGACCGGGCAATACGCTACTGAATTCAGCGATGCCAGCGGCACACTGTTGCTGGATGTAGCCCGCAGGCAATGGTCAGATGAATTGCTAGGTCGCCTGCAGATCGACAAGGCCCTGCTGCCACCCTTGCATGAATCAACCGACATCACCGGGCAACTGCACGCTGCGGCGGCAAAGCAAATGGGCCTCCGCGCGGGGATTCCCGTCGTAGGCGGCGCGGGCGATCAGGCAGCGGGCGCGGTGGGTAATGGCATCGTGTCGGCCGGCATCGTCTCGGCGACACTGGGCACCAGCGGCGTGCTCTTCGCCCACGCCGACGCCCCGGCGCGCGACCCGCGCGGTCGCGTGCATACCATGTGCCATGCCGTGCCCGGTAAGTGGTGCGTCTTCGGCTGCATGTTGGCGGCGGGGGGATCCTTGCAGTGGTTTCGTAACCAGCTCGGTTCCGAAGAAATCGCCGCCGCCAAAAAGAAAAAGGTGGATCCCTATGCGCTGCTGATCGCGCAGGCCCAAAGCGCCCCACCGGGCGCGGAAGGGCTTTTTTTTCTCCCCTATCTCACCGGCGAGCGCTGCCCGCATCCTGATGCGCTGGCGCGCGGCGCCTGGATCGGCATCACCCAACGCACCACCCGCCCCATGCTGATCCGCGCCCTGCTCGAAGGCATCACCTTCGGCATGCGCGATGCCCTCGATATCATCACCCGCATGAACATCCCGGTTCAACAAATCCGCGCCAGCGGCGGGGGAGCACGCAGCGCCTTCTGGCGGCAACTGCAAGCCGACATCTACGCCCGCCCCATCGTCACCACCCATGCCATTGAAGGCCCCGCCTACGGTGTCGCGCTGCTGGCGGCGGTGGGCACGGGTGCTTTCAAGTCGGTGGAAGAAGCCTGCCGGGGCTGCATCAAACCCATCGAAAAATTAACCCCCAACAAAAAATCCGCCGCCTTCTACGCGAAGCGCCAGCCGGTCTATGATGGTTTGTACGAATCGCTCAAAGATACTTTTACCGCAATCGCCGATCTCTAACCGATCGTTCAAAAACATGCCGGAAAAACAGCACGAAATGACCCTCCGCTTTTTGGCCGAACCCTCGGATGTGAACATCCTGGGCAAGGTGCATGGCGGCGAGGTGATGAAGTGGATCGACCATGCCGGCTACGCCTGCGCCGCCGTCTGGTGCGGGCAACATTGTGTGACTGTGTATGTGAGTGGCATCCGGTTTTATAAGCCCATTCACATCGGCGATATCGTCGAAGTGCACGCCCGCCTGCTCTACACCGCGCGCACCAGCATGCACATCGCGGTGGATGTCAGTGCCGCCGACCCGCGCCAGGGGCAGTACACCCAAACCACCCGCTGCATCATCGTCTTTGTAGCCGTCAACGATCGCGGCGTGCCGATCCAGGTGCCCACATGGACCCCAAAAACCGAAGAAGAGATCGCGCTCGAGGCCCTGGCAAAACGCTCGATGGAACTCCGCAAAAATATCGACGATCAACTCAGCGAATGGCGCGATAAACCCGGGGCATAGGTTTTATTTGCGCTACCGCTGCGCCATGCGTAGCGACTAGCCACCGAGCAAGCGATATGGCAAGACTGCCTTATGCAGTCACTTTGCCCTCGTACGGACCGAGATATCTCTCGCCATTGAAGTGAATGAAATGGGTCGGCGCTTCCGCGACCCACACTTCGGTTTCCCAGGCGATTTCGCCGAGATACTTCCCCATCGCCTTACGAGCCTCGAAGGCGGTTACGAAGACCAGGCCGGCGGTTGAATCTTTGAAAAGGGCTTTAAGTTCATTGTGGCGCTTCATGTTGACCGGTCCGTTGCTTGTCACGGCTTCGATGAGAACCAACCAGTTGCGGCGCACATCGTGCACGACCACATCGGGCATCTTGCCGTGTTTGTTGACCGTAACGCCAAGGGATTTGAAGCAGTCGCGCTCCAAGACTTTGAACTTGTCGCCAGCGTCGCCGATGTAAAGGACAGTGCCCCCGGGGGTGTAGTGCGGACAGAATTTTTCGAGGATGTCTTTGACTAGCACATTTTGTCCCCCGGCGGTGAGGGTCATCGACCTGCCATCGGGCAACAGGACCGGGATTTGGGACATCGGGCGCTCCTGCGGGTGCAGGCGATGCATCGCTTCGGCGCTCGCAAGGTATGCGGCGAGGTTCCGTTCCCAATCGGCAGTGCCGTAAGTCTGGATCAGTTTCAGCGCGGCCGTCTCGATCTGGTAGCGGTTGTCGGGGCTGTTAACGGCGCGAGCGGCGTTGTCGGGGTTGGCAATTACGAGGCCGATTTGGACGAACTGGTGAATCGTGAATCGGCGAACAGTCTCCCGCGAGTTGGGCTGGTAGCGGACGCCGAAGTGCGCTCGGAAGTAGTCCATCATTTCCGTGATGCCGCTGAGCGGCGCTGCGGCGGCGGCCCAAGTCATCCTGGGCTTCATGTCCAAAAGCGAAAGTAGCGTCAGGGCGGAGCGCTGATTCTGTTGCTCGCGAGGAACGCCAAGCGCCGCGAGGATCGCCAGCGCCTCTTGGATCATCCGCCTGCCGCGCGTGGGACTGGTGTCTGCCGGCATCAAAAAAATCTCCTCGGAAACCAATCCGTCTAATTGATCCTGGTCGAGCGTGATGTGTTCCACGCGATGACCAAGCGCGGTCAATTGCTCCGCCGTGGGATAACGAAACGAGCGAAGGTCGGTTGCATTGACCTGGGTATGGCCGTTGAACTGTCGGAAATAAGCGTCGACTAGCGATGAATTGAGGAACGCGGACAAGCCTCGGGCTAGCCCGGGCGGCAACCCGGCACCGTCGATGTGAAAATAGTTGAGATGATTCTCGAACGCGAAGTCGGCGGCCGGGACGCTGGCCGAATCGATCATCGCCGCGACGATGCGCCGCCGTTCCTCCTTCGCCGAAAACCGTTTGACCAGCACGTAATGCCCCGCGGGAACGAGTAAGTCTTGTGTTGCACCAGTTCGCAACAGGGCGTTTGGCTTCTTGGAATTCGGCTTGGGCCAGCGGATCGAACCTTCTGAAAAGTGTGTGGGATAAATCAGTGGCACGGTGTCTGTGTCGGGTTCGGCGCGGAGCATCGCGGTGGCGCGGAAGTCCACGACGCGCCCGGTGGAGACGGTCAAACCTAAATCCGCAAGCGTTGCGCTTAGGCCGCGCATCCGCCCGCCGACGTCGTCCTGTAATTCATCGGTAACGATGTGAATGAACGCCCCCTCATCGGTAGGGTCGATCAGTTGCTCATACTCGATGTCGCGCACCGTGCAATCCTCATCCTCCGGGCCGGCGCTGGCGGTAATAGCGACCGTGGCGCGGTCGGGGGACTTGATCGCGTGGGCGATGATGTTCTCTTGAAGCACCGAGTCGTCGGAGAACGAGGATGTGCGCGACTCGAAGACGTGAATTCGTCGAAAGCGCATCGTTCGGGCGATGGCCCGGCGGAAGGGCCGAAAATACGGGCCGTTGCAATAGCTGCGCGGCGTGATCGCGACCATCTCCCCTTCCTCATCGAGCATTTTTTCAGCCAGCCAGAGGAAGGCGGTGTACAAATTCGTCGTCTCGATCCCTGCATCTGCGAGGCGCCGACGGGTTTCGGAGTCGCTATTGATCTTGCGATAGGGCGGGTTCAGGATCGCCGCGTTAAGCCCGGCGCGCTCGCCGCCGAACAAGCCGCCCGCCTGTACGACCGTGACGCCCGCCTTGATGAAATCCTCCTTCCGCACCTCCCCTAAGAAGCGAATTCCGGCCGCATCGCACGCCGCACCGCACAGGTCAAAGGTGCGCAACAGGTAATCGACGAGGACCGGCTCAACCTCGTAGGCCAACAGGTGAATTTCTCGCGGTCGACTCTCCCACTGACATGCCTCCGCAACGAGCGCCGCAGACAGAGAGCCCACGCCCGCGCCCGCGTCGAGTACGCGCAGTGAAGCAGGCCGCATTGCGAACATGGATGCCATCATTCGCGCAACCGATGAGGGCGTAAGGAACTGGCCCATTTCACCCCGCCGCGATTCTTCCAGCTTGCGATTCGCTTCGATTCGGAAGGCGTCAACTTGGGAAACGAGCAAGCCGAGCGAGAGCACCTCCTTTTGGAGCGGAGCGAGCGACGGACGTTGCAAAGTGATCGACATCGGTAAGGTAAATGTTATCACCTTCACGGATAAATTTGAAGGCCGGTTTATCGTATTAAGGCGCCGGTTTTTCTCACAGGCATTGGAATGGGAAAGGAATCACTCAGGATCGTCTTCCCGCTGCGCAAAATTGGCGGCAAGCAACCCTGCGCGGCTTGATGGCAGCTATCTTTTCTTGCGTTACATCATCTGAAGCGCGATCTTTGCCGCGTTGCCTGATGCGCCGGGGCGATCAAGCGGCTGCAAAACGTCCAACACCGCCTGCCGTTGGGCCATGCGCTTGGCGGGGGAACGCAGGAAATCAAGCACCCAATCAATCACCGGCTGGTTGGATCCCATCCAGGGAAGAATCTCCGGCACCAGGTCGATGTTCCCTGCCAGAATGTTCACCAGCGCAACCTTGGGGATGCGGAGCACATGCCGCGCTGCCAGGTGCCACACCCAGGGGCTCACGCGGTACACCACGATCATGGGAACCCCCCAGGCGGCGGTGTGCAGCGTAGATGTGCCGCTCTTCACCAGGGCAAAATCGCAGCGGGGCATCATCGCATCAAAGGCATCGCGCGCAATTTCGAGGCGGTCTTGCAGCACCCCGGCGTGGGATGAAACCGCCAGCGTCTGCCGCAGGAGTTCATCACCCGCTGCCGTGGTGGGCACCAGAAAGCGGGACCCGGGAAACTCACGTACGATCGCCGCCGCCACCTCCAGCATATGGTGGAAATGCGCCCGCACCTCCCCGCGGCGGGACCCGGCGATCAACCCCACCACCGGGCCATCGGAAGCCGTAAAATCCCGGCCCAGTGCCGCCGCCCGCGCGGTCACAACCCCCCCCCGATGCTCCGGCAGCTCATCAAACAGCGGGTGCCCCACAAAATCCGCCGCCACCCCACGCTCCCGGTAATAAGCCTCTTCAAACGGCAAAATACAGGCGATGCGATCCACATACCGGCGCACTTTTCTAATCCGACCCGGCCGGCTGGCCCACAACTGCGGGGCGATGTAGTAAAGCACCGGTACGCCAAGCGAATGCGCCAGCCGCGCAAAATGCAGATTGACGCCGGATGAATCCACGCACACATGCAGATCGGGCTTATGCTGGCGATAGTAATCGCGCGTCCAGCGCAGCAGCCGATGCATTTCTCCCGCGCGCTTGATGGCTGCAAACCCCATGGCCGCGCGGCGCACGGTTTCGTGGTGCACCTTCACCCCTGCATCCGCCATCTCCGCTCCGCCCAGCCCTTCGATCGTGATGGCATGATCCAACGCTTTAAGACTGCGCGCCAGCGCCGCTGCATGCCGATCACCACTGACTTCCGCCACGGTGATAAACACCCGGCGCGGCGTGAGGGCGGTGGCTGGGATAATCGTCATTGCCGTTAGTGCAATGCCATGGGCGCGCAGTGTCAAGCAACTGGCGGATCGGTTGCTCATGCACAGGGCATCGCGAAATATTGGACGGTGCCGCGCGGCTCTGCTTACTATGTTGCATTCATGAAAACCGTCTTTGCATTTCCGCTGGTCGTGCTGGTCATCGTGTTGGTCATGGCCCCGGCCATGGCGGCGCCGGCGCACAGGTCCCCATCGCCGGCAGCTCCGGCGAAGCCCGCGGCCGCAAACCCCACGCTTCCTAAAGGCACCGACGCTGCCATTGCTGCTGCGGTGCGCGACGCGTTGAACCGGATTCACGAATACACCCAGCGGGCGGCCCACCAGCCCCGCGGGGATGCCGACGCGCCACCGGCAACGTTGCCTGCCGGGGCCCTCGACTCGACCCAGGCGGCGCTGCGGTTACTGGCGATCATTCCACCGGACATTCGCCAAAGCCCTGCGTTCGCTGAGGAGTTTCGGGCCGCTGACAAGTCGCTGCGCTCCTGGGGCGAGATGGAAACGGCTTCGGCGCTGCTGCTGATCGATCAGAAAAAATATCTGGAGGGTGCACGACGGCTGCGCGGGATTTCGGTGGCGCTGCGCGGCTCGTCCACCGGTGAAAACGCCGGTGACAAACTCCAGACGCTGCAAACGTCACTGGCCAGCGGCCCGGATGCGGAGTCGATCACGACTGCCCTTCACAACGATGCGGCCGAAGATGCCCTGGCCCGTGCCCAGTGGCTCGCCAGCGCCCATCAGGCGCTGCGCGCGTTCGAGGCCTATCAGGCCATCGGCCGCGAGTTTCCGCACACGCCCGCCGCCGAGATGGCTGCCAACGCTCGCGCTAATTATCTGACCGACCGCTCCCTGATTCAGGAAACTGAGCGCCAGGCCCCCAGCTCCCCGGAAGAGGAAACCGCCTTCAAACAACTGCTGTTGGCCAGAAACCTTGAAACCAACAAGAGCCCGGCGGCCATGCAAAAATTCCGGGAAATCATGGACCATTTCCCCAACACTTACAGCGCCTTCACCGCCGAGCGCGCGATGAGCGAACAACT
>JBBSFP010000136.1:0-7020 GCA_038238625.1 Tepidisphaerales bacterium | reverse complement strand
CGTGAATGTTCCCCAGGTGCTGCCGGAAATATGACGAGCGGCGTTGCCACTGAGCGCAAATTTGATCACCGTTCCCAGCCCAGCCAGCGCGATGATGAGGATGAAAAGGATGGACACGATGGCGGCGGTTCCGGCGATCGAGCCGAGTTCGTCCTGCGCGATCTGCGCCAGGCTGCGGCCGTTGCGGCGCATGCTTACTGTAAGCACCAAAAAATCCTGCACCGCCCCGCCGAGGCAGACGCCCACCACGATCCACAGGAGGCCCGGCAGATAACCAAACTGCGCCGCCAGCACGGGGCCGATCAATGGCCCCGCCCCACTGATGGCCGCGAAATGATGCCCGAATAAAACCCACTTGTTGGTCGGGTGGAAATTCTGGTTGTCCACCGACCGCATAGCCGGCGTGGGGCGCAGATCGTCCAGCGTGGCCACCCGCGCCGCCAAAACCGCGCTGTAATAACGATAGGCGATGGCCATCAAACACAGCACGAGCAGTAGGACCGGCATCGCTGGCATGGGCAGCATTGTAATAGCAGCGATTGAACTGCAATGATCCGAAAGTGATCGGGTCGGCTACAATTCCGCCCATGCCTTCGGTTTCCAATGAAGTCCTTCAGGGTGCCCGCCGCCACCGAATTGCGGCAGCCACCGAACTGCTGGCCATCAACTACACGCCGGTTTACCGCATGGCTCGGGGGCTGTGCGGATCGGAGAAGTCGGCGGCGGCGGTGCTCCGGTTCTGCATGACCTGTTCGCTGCGCATCATGCGCCGGTGGCGAACGCAGGACGATCCGGAGCGCTGGTTTTACCATCACACCGTTCTCGCCAGCCGCCGCGCTGCTAAAAATCTGCCCGAAGTTCGACACGATCTTCTGGTGGAATCAGCGGGCAACCAGGATCCCGCATTTCTGGCCTTCATCACTTGCTTACGCAGCCTTCCGTTCCAACAGCGCGAGGCGTTTATCCTGCATCATGGCGAGCAGCTGAACCCAAGATATTTATCGATCGCGATGGACTGTTCCACCACCGCCACCGAAACACATCTCAACGCTGCCAACGCGACGATGGAGGCCCTTGGCGGCGCAAGTTGGGTGCCCCTACTCGACCTGTTTTCGCGCTCATACGCGAATCTCGCGCCCCCTCCACAGGACTACACGCTGGTGGTGCGGCCCTATGTGACCCGTCACGTATTGCCGCGCCGCGTCATGCGTGCCCTGCGAGTTTTTCTCCTGCTCGCTGCAGGGGTCGCATTATGCTATTTCGTGTTGCATTATCGCGCCCAGTTGCGATCGTTGATGCCTTCCGCAACATCTTCATTACACTCGAATGCCCCCGCCGCCGGATAATCGAAACCGGCGACCTCATTCCACTGCCGTGATTGGCTCGCATTTACAGGGCATCCCGTGCCACCTGTTCACCCGTTACCATGTTTCTTATAATCCGGCTCCGGGAGTTATTTGAATGGCATTGATTGTCCAGAAATTTGGTGGTTCCAGTGTTGCCGATGCGCAGCGAATCCATCGCGCCGCCGAGCGCGCTATCACCGCCAGGAAACAGGGGAATCACGTTGTGGTCGTGGTCTCGGCGATGGGCGATACCACCGATGATCTAATCACTCTGGCAACTGAAATTTGCAACTATGGGCGTGATGGCCAATCCATCCCCCCGCTTCACCCGCCCAAGCGCGAAATGGATCAGCTGTTAGCCACCGGTGAGCAGGTCACGATTGCCCTGATGGCCATGGCGATCCACGCACAGGGTCAAACAGCCATCAGCTTCACCGGGGGCCAGATCGGGTTGATAACTGACAACGCCTTCAGCAAGGCACGGATTCAATCGATCAAGAAAGAACGCATTTTTGAGGAGCTCGAACGAGGGTCGATCGTCATCATTGCGGGTTTTCAGGGCGTTACACCCGACGGCGATTACACCACCCTGGGGCGAGGTGGATCAAATGCCACGCTGGTGGCCATCGGTGCCGTTCTTAAGGCCGATGTGTGTGAAAATTACACCGACGTGGATGGAATTTTCACTGCTGACCCGCGCATAGTGCACAACGCGCGCAAGATCGATCGCATCAGCTACGATGAAATGCTGGAGCTGTCGGGTCTTGGCGCAACTGTTCTGCAAACGCGGGCAGTGGAATTCGCCAAGAAATACAACGTCCCCCTGCATGTGCGCAATAGCCAGAACCAAAGCGAAGGCACCTGGATCGTCGCGGAGACCCCCACCATGGAACACATCGTCGTTTCCAGCGCTGCTCTGAAAAATGATCTTATTCGCGTCACCCTCAAGCATGTGCCGGATCAACCAGGAATAGCCGCGCGCATCTTTGGCGATATCGCGGCGGCGAATATTTCCGTCGACGACATCATTCAAAATGTCATGGACGATAGCACCGCCAACATCTCCTTCACCGTGGAGCATGGTGACCTGACGGACATCAAGCCAACGGTTGAAAAGCTGTTGCGCGAGCTGGAGGCCAGCGCCACCGCCACGTATCACGACGGCCTTTCCAAAGTGAGCGTTGTGGGGGCCGGGATGCGTGCACACACCGGCGTGGCTCAGCGCATGTTTAAAGCGCTGGCAGATGCGAAGATCAACATCCAGAACATCACGACCAGCGAGATCAAAATCAGCTGCATCATCTCGCGCGCTGATGGTCCCAAGGCGTTGCAACTCGTCCATGATGCGTTTGAGCTGGGTGGCACCCATTGAACCATCGACACCCATCATTCAATCCCGCGCTTCAACCCCACCCGATCAATCGCTGTTCAGGCTACACCCTGTTTTGCGTCGCCGACGTGCGTTGCGGCTCACCGCTTTCGCCGTTCTGCTGGCATTGCTGATTATTTCGATCCTGGATCACGCCGGTGTGTTCGGCTATCGCGGGAATGATCGGCTGAATTTTGAAAATCACAGTTGTCATATTATTCGCGCGAGCGACATTGACGATATTGCTCTCTGCACCGCTCGCGGCGATGAGGCGGCCGTTCAACTGATTGGCGTCTCATTTAACGATCTTGGGGCCGATGGTCGATCCGCGCTGAAGCGGGCGGTCACTCAACTATTGCTCAACCAAAATGTGACCTTGAAGTTCGAACCCCCCCAGACGCGCGTCGACCATCGCCTGCTGGCATATGTGTATCTGTCCGAGAGCGAATTATTGCAAACCCGGCTTCTGAAAGAAGGTTTGTTAGAAGTTGACCAAAGTAAATGTCGGTTGATGCCTTATTTTGAGGCTGCCCAGGAGGATGCCCGCCATCACAAGCGCGGGATCTGGTCTATCCCGCCGGGGAAATCTTTGCGGTAGTGGATCAAATCCGCGATGTTAATTTCGGCCCGCAATACGCACGGCTCGGGGCCCGCTTCGGCAAGGATTTTACCACGCGGATCAAACATCATGCTGCCCCCGGCATAATTGGCGTTTGGATCGCTGCCGCAGCGGTTCACCCCCAGAACATACGCCTGATTTTCAATCGCCCGCGCGGCTAACAAAGTCCGCCAATGGTCGTGTCGATTCGCCGGCCAGTTTGCAATCACAACAAACAGCTCCGCCCCACTGCCGACCGCTGTTCGAAACCCCTCAGGGAATCGCAGGTCGTAGCAGATCATCGGAGATACGATGCAACCGCTGCAGCGCACGGCGACGACGCGCTGGCCGGCATCGAAATGTTGATTTTCAGATGCCAGCGGAAATGGATGCAATTTGCAGAACCGCTCGCGCTCGACGCCCTCGGGGCTGACCATAAGCGCTTCATTGAGCCCCCGCCCGGCCGCGTTTTGCCGCACCACCCCCGCGATCAACCACACACCAAATTCACGCGCCAGCGCTGCCACTTCTTTACCATCGTCGCAGATTGCAGCCACATTCATGCTGTAGCCAGTGGCGAACATTTCCGGTAGTGCCACCAGCGTTTCCGATGGCAGCGCTGCCGAGCGTAACATGCCGCGGACAGCGGCCAAGTTGGTTGCCTTTTGTTCCCAGGCGATATCAAACTGACAGGCTGCCAGCAGCATGCATCGATCCTTTAGCTCACGCCCCGTCCATGAAGCATAGCCTCCAGATCGCTGTCTGGCCCCATTGCCAGTCTCGGCAACCGCATGACATCCTTTACTGGAAGTACTGTCGGTCCGCCCTTGTACTCGAATGCCGCACGGTAGCCAGCTGTTCGCAGCAGCTGCCCCGTGAGCGTCGTGTCGGCCCCACCGTCACCGTAGGGAAACGAAATCGTCTCCACCGGGTGAGCAACGAAGCGTTCCAGAACACGCTTTGATTCGGCCAGTTCATGTTGCAACTCCATCGAGCCCATTGCAGAAAATGCGCGATGGGTTAACCCGTGCGACTGTACTGCAACACCACCGGATTCCAACGCGCGCAGATCGTTGACATCGCAGATCGGCTCATCGGGTTGACGTTCTTCGTCAAAGGAGTTCAAGCCCCCGATGCAGGTCGCCGGGACGAATACAATCGCCGGAGCATCCATTTCACGCAAAATGGGCAGCGCCAGTTCCCGCACGCTGCGATACCCATCGTCGAAAGTGATGACCGCAGTGCGCTCGTCGAATGTGTTTACATCCGCCAACCCCGTAAGGAGGGTTTGCAGATCGACAATTTGATACCCCTGCTCGCGCAGCAGCCAAAGATGCTCACGAAAAACGCCGGGGCTGACGTAATACCAGGAGTTCCAAGTCGGCGGGGAATAGCCGATCTTGTGATAGCTCAGAATCGCCAGCGTTTTCTCGCCCATTACAAAGCCCTTCCCAGCACTTCATCTGCGACCTTCACCGCATCGAACTTTTCTTCAGCCAATTGCCTCGCTAACTGACATTGCCGCGGATAGTCGGCATTCACCTGCGCGATGCATTGCGCAGCTTCGTCGGGGGTGCGAAAGCGCCACACACCGCGGCCATCGGGGATCATTCTGCTCGGGCCAGTGTTTTCCATGATCACCGGTTTTCCAGAGGCCAAATAGCAGAGGGATCGATCGCTGATCCAGGCGTTTTGCAGTCGCACGCACGATGGTTTCACACAACTGAACTCCCCGCGCGAGAATTGCAAATAATCCCGATACGCCTGCGGTGTTCCGGCCACCTCGTTGGCATCCCGCAAGTGCCATCCATGGTTCAGCAATAGCGATCGCTGATCATCTTCAATCGGCGACAGGCAGACCGCCAATTCCAATGGCTGCGCCGTGCGCTTGGGCAAATCCACGAACGGCAAAAATCCATCGCGTTTGCTGTTGGAGTAACTCTCTTGCCCATGCACCACCCATTCCTTGGCGCTCCAATGGGTCACAGTGGTCAAGCTTGCCCCAGGCGCTGCAGGCGTTACCGGCCACTCTGGTAGATAAACGCAAGGCGGTGTGTAAATCCAGGGCAATCCCACATCGGAAAATCGTGACCCCTCCAGCCCCACGGTTTCGCCGATGGTGAAATACGTGTCGTGCTGCGCTACCGCTACTTCCCCGCGTGACATCCACACTTGCGTGAGCCCCGGATCAATATCGACCATCGCTTTTCGCCTGAAGGGCAACACGTTGCTCGCGTACGTGCCGTAACTAAAGTTAAGCAGCAGATCGCTCGGCTCCACGGCGTCAGCAAGGGTCAAAAATCCCTGGGTGATGTGCGGAGGGATCTTCTGCCCATGCCAATGGGTCAACCCCATGTGATTGAATCCAAAACGGCTCAGCCGCGCTTGCAAATCGTTGGCCAGTTCCCTGACGCCCTCCAGGGGCCGCTGACCCGAGATGCTTTCCATCCAGATTACGCGGCAGCCGTTGTCGCGCAATCCCAACGCCCAATTCAGATACACCCAAAAATGCCCCCCCCCCTGCGGGTAATACAGGCAATTGGCAAATATCGTCACGGTTGGCATAAGTCATGGCCCCTTTGACGGTTCATCGGTGGCATCGATCTCCGTTGATTTCGGCACTATGAGTGCTTCTTTTGCATCTTCCCGAGCCACTATGACGTTGGCATGACCCACGATTGCTCTAAGCGACCCCCGTGGATCTCGATAAAACTGCGGCGTCCACGTTCGGTGCAGTTCCCATCCCTGCCCTTCAAGAATACTGCTGCGAAACGCCTCCCACTCCACCGGATCCTCCGCTTGTGCATAGCGCGTCAGATCGCACAAGACGCCGATGCTTACATCCTCCGGCCGGTTGGGGTGATGCAACGCCAGGTCGACACAAAACCCCTCGTTACCCCAGGGGACATCGCTACCCACATGGTGCTCATCGCGCAGCTGCCGCGCCAGCGCTGATGCAAACTGCGATGGGCTGCGGGTTGGCCGTTCGTTGACCACGACCGGTTGAACCTTCTCCTGAAGCTCCCGGTATTGATGCAATTGCTCGTAGCGATCGGCGAGCCTTTTGGCATTCGCCAGATAGGCGAAGAGTAGCCAGCCACCACCCGGTGTCTCACCGGGGGGAACTTGCTGCAAGGTTGCATACGCGCTGACGGGAATGGACGTGACGACATGCACTTCCTGGCGGGCGCGGGTCACCAGTACATTGAGCCGCCGCCCGCCGCCGGCGCGCCCTAAAGGCCCGAATCGGCGATAGAATTTCCCGTGGGCATCTGGCCCATACGTCGTTGAAATAATGATGTGATCGCGCTCATCCCCCTGCACGTTCTCCAGGTTTTTTACAAACAGCCCTTCGAATGACCCAGCGCCGCGGCGCTGCCGCGCCTCTGCCAGACGATTAGCAAAAGCGATGTCCTCTGCTGCCGCTGCTTCGAGGGATTCAACGATCACATCGCGCTGTTGCAGGTTGAAGCAGGCGATTCCGATGGAAGGCGGTTCAGCGCGCTTCAACAAATCCTGCACGATTCGGCAAACGCGTTCGGCCTCCACCTGGTTGCCATGCTTTTCAAAAATTCCGGGAACCTGATAGAGCGTCACCGGCGAATAGCGCGCTCGGTTAGACGGGTGGGCTGGAATCGCCTGCAGTCGCGATTTGTAAAAATGCTCGTTTGAGAACTGAATCAAATCCGCATTGCGGGAACGATAGT
>JBBSFP010000135.1:0-7053 GCA_038238625.1 Tepidisphaerales bacterium | reverse complement strand
GTGCAAGGGTTAGGCCTACGCTCAGCCCTGCGTTTCGGCTGCCTTAGTTGCACTGGTCTGGGAGTACCGCTACAGGTGGCACCCGGCAGACTGATGAAAACCAGATTCAACCAGAAGGCCTACCGCAAGCGATCGCAGGTGGAAACGGTGATGTCGATGATCAAGCGAAACCTGGGCGACTGCCTGCGTGGCCGCACCTACCAGAGCCGTCGGCGCGATATGTTTTGATGGTGCTGACACACAACATCGCTATCCTGTTTGTTATGTTTGGGTAAGGTTTTCTACAGAGCCGGTTGGGAATCTTTGATATTTGTTTTTTCGCCTTTCCTTGCCATGCCGATTGCGTTCGGAATGCCATGGGATAGGTGGCGGTCAGCGGGATGGCGGGGCCGCCTGCGTGGCCGCAAAGTCGGCCATCGGTGGCACCAGGATGGCCCCGGCCCCGCGTGCCTGAAACGTGACCCCATCACCGGCCTCGCGCTTCAGCCACGGCAGCCGTTCATATAGTTTGAGCAGCATGGTGGAAGCTTCGCGGGGACTTTCGCGATTGTAGATGATCCAGAACCCTGCACGTTTCTCGGCTTGGCTGAGCGACGTTGGATCGGGAAGATTGAAATGAACGGTGGCTGGTGTCTGAGGCCAATAACATACAAACGCTACCTGCGTTCCGGTCTGGCGGGGCTCGTCAAATTTGTCGGCCAATAAATAAACACCCTGACCGGGTTGGTAATGATTTTTCACAAACGTAATGACCGGTCGCAGCGAGGGCTCCTTGCCCGGGTAAACGGTTCGGGCAACGCCCTGAACCGCCAGCAACAAGACTGCTGGAACCGACAAAACCCACCACCAGCGCACCATCCACGGTTTGCGAAATGGCATCAAGCGCGATTCTGATCCGGCCCCGATCAACAGCATCATGATCGGTAAGACGTAAAGCTCCAGCCTTTTTTGTGCCATCGGGTAGGCATGCAGGGTGGCGGCCAGCGCGTTGAGTCCAAGAATGAGCACCAGGGTGATCGGCAGCCACAACCGATTGAGATGCTTCATCGCGATGCCACCGAAAACCAGCAGCAGAAACACAATCACGGCGGCGGCGTGCAGCGGATAGGCAAGGAACTGCCCCAGCATGCGCGCCATCCACAAAATGAATTGGATCAACCCGGTACCGGGCGGAAACGCATCGGCATCGGTCCAGAAAGTATCCAGGAATGGATCGTGCCCCTGTCGGCCGACGATGAAATAAAAAAGGGTAAATGATACGACCAGCGGCAGGTTCGCCAGCACCCAATGGATCAAGGCCGCCGGGCGATTCCCTTCGGGGCGTGCCTGCAGCACGGCGGGTATGAACGTGAGACTCAGCGCACCAAACACGAAAGCGGTGGGGAACGCGATCCACTGGGCGATGGCGGCCGTGATCGAAAGCATCCACAGGCAGCGCAGCGGTTTGTGCCGGCCCGTGGCGGCGATCAAAACCAGCACGATGGTCATCAGCACATCGACGCTATAGGGTTTGACCAGGCAGCAATGCTCGATGAGCCCTTCAGAGAGCGCGAACCACGCCACGGCCCATACGGCGGCGATCGCGGGAAGGCACCGGATTGCCAGCGCGGCGAAAAGCCCCAGGCTGGCCATCCCCGCAATGAACGAGATGGCGCGCATGGCCCATTCGGCGCTGCCAAAGATCTGCATTAACCCGCGCTCTGCCCACAGGAAAACCGGTGGTGCCGCCTGGGCATACTGCAGGGGTTTAAGCAGTTCGCCATAGCCGCGCAATTGAATATTGCGAACCACCGCTGCTTCGTCGCCGGTATAGGAAGGTTGATCGACGAAGCGCCACACCCGGCAAAGGGCACCCGCCAGCAACAGGACCAGCAGGATCCGATGGGCGGTCGGGTGAGTGAATGCGCGAGTGGGTGGGTTGACGATCAGCGACACGGGAGTTGACGACAGGTCGCGGAATTATGCCCCAGGGGTACGCTGTGGCAAGCTCAGTGCATACGGGAGTGCAGGGCCAGGCCGGTGCCCGCTGCGCCGGCGCAGATCCATTCCCCGCGCTCCCTTATTTCTGCGGTGCCGGTTGCGGCTCGGGTTTGACTTCCAACAGTTCGCGCAGCACATCGTAGGGGACATTCATTTGACCGATGATCGTTTTGTCCTGAACGGTGACGTTCAGATCATTGAGGGCTTTGCTGGCAATTTTAGCTTTATGGTCGGGGTTGTCTTTGGCCGCGGCTAGATCCACAAATGCTTTAATCCCCACCAGCGCCTGCTTCGATTTTTCTGCATCCTGGGGAGTCTTGGCTATGGATTGGGCGTCGACCGCGATGGCCTTTTCCCCGGGGGTCAGCGTGATCCAGCCGGATTGCAAAAACGTGAAGACCGGCGACTGGGCTTTACCCTTGAGGTTCGCCAGATCAGTGCAGGCAACCACGATGGCGACCCCCGGCTTGACCGCCGGTGCGACAGCATCGCCGGTCTTGGCGGGATTGCCTTTACCATCAAGTACATCGAGCGCTTTTTTAATCGAATCCTTGTCGTGACCGATTGCAATCAGCGTATCGTTGACGAACGCGCCATAGAGTTGTTCGCCCTTGTCATCGGTCCAGGTGTCCAGGTCATGGTCGTTGTACTTTTCGCTGTCATAGCCGGGAGCCTGGGCGAGCAACTGTTCAATCTGCAGCCGTTCCACTTTCGCATGCACCAGGACAACCGCATCGGTCGGTGTGAATGTGAGGCCATAGGCGGTGGCATCGTGAAGGTCTTCGGGAAATCGCATACCGGAGAGCAGCTCGATCTGCCCAATCTGGTCATTCGCAGGGCTCTGTTTGATCTTGGCGTTGAGAATTTCCCAGGCGGGGCTATTGCGCAGGGCATCGACGTCAATGTGGATCATCCACTTGGCATCGGCCGGCACCTGCTTGGGATCAAACACATCCGCGCGCGCCGCAGTGCTGGCGAAAAGGACACCGAGCGAAAGTGTTACCAGCAGGGCAAGGTGGCGTCGAAAACTCATGGATTCTCCGAATCAGGTTTTGAAAAATAAGGGCAACATCGCCCCGCGTTAGTTCGCAGGCGGACATCAGATTACAGGATTCTTAGCAGAAGTGAACTATTTGTGGTGCGAAAGGCAATATCGGATGGCCCGCAATCCAGGTCCCACCCGCCTGCGCCATGGCCCTATCACGCAGCGTGTGCTCGCTTGACCACATAGCGCACGATAAGGATGACCGCCGTATACGAGGCCATCACTGCAAACCCCTGTAATCCCGCCAGGTAAGCCAAGGGTAGCCAGCGTATCGACTTCATAGGTAACACTTATACCACGTTGGCGTTGTCAACCGGCGCCAAAACTTGCCATAAGCCTCTGCAGATTTCATCGACCGGTCAACCTGGGCAGGGCCTGCCGCCTATTCGCCCTGCGAACCTGCCAGGGGGGCAAAAACCTGGGCGCTGCGACTGGGGAGATAAATTTGGATGCTCTGCTTGCGGTCGCCCACCGCAACCGGGTCCCACACATGGTGCATTGCCTCGGCCACATGTCCGAATCCGTCAAATTCGCGGTTGTCGGTGTTGAGTATCTGCCGGTAGTCCACCCGGTCGGGCACCGGGATTCGCAGATCGGCATAGGACTGCGACGGGTGAAAGTTAAATGCAAACACCAGCGGGCCGCGCCGATAAACCAGCCGCTTGGCGTCTTCATCAATCGAAAGAAGCTCGACCAGCTTGTCTTCCAGCAGATTATGGCATTCGTCCAACTCCTGCAGCTTGCGATCAAAGTTCGCCAATCCCTGGTAGCGCAGATGATCCATGGCGGGTAACGACCATTGTCGGCGAGCGTATTGATAGCTCCAGTCGTTCCCTGCTCGAGTAAAGTCAATCCATTAGGGATGACCAAACTCGTTACCCATGAAGTTCAGGTACCCTTCACCCGCAAGGCTTAAGGTGATCAAACGAATTAACTTATGCAGGGCGATGCCGCGATCCACCACGCCACTGCTGGAGAACTTGCTCATGTTCCAATACATCTCTTTATCCATGAGCCAGAAGGCCAGCGTCTTATCCCCCACCATCGCCTGGTCGTGGCTTTCAGCGTAACCAATGTGCTTTTCACTCCAGCGGCGGTTGAGCAGGGTGTGATACAAGTCGCCCAGGCACCATTGCTCGTCGGTCTTCTCCTTCAGCAGTTTGATCCAATAGTCCGGCACACCCATCGCCAGCCGATAGTCGAACCCCATCCCTGCTTCGGCGACCGGGCGCGCCATGCCCACCATCCCGCTGACATCCTCGGCAATCGTGATCGCCTGGGGCGTGAGGGTGTGGGCCAGCTCGTTGGCCAGTTGCAGGTAGGTCAGGGCATCGGGATCAACATTGTCGCTGAAGTAGGCATCGTAGTTGCTAAAGGTTTTTCCCAGTCCGTGATCGAGGTAGACAATGCTGGTCACGCCATCGAAGCGCAGGCCATCGAATTTGAAATCCTCCAGCCAATAGCGCAGGTTGCTCAGCAAAAATCGCTGCACTTCGTATTTGCTGTAATCAAATAGCATTGAATCCCACGCCTCGTGCAGCCCGCGCGGCCCGGCATGGAAGTATTGATAATCAGTGCCATCAAATCGGTTGAGCCCCTCAAGTGTATTTTTGACCGCGTGGCTGTGGACGATATCCAGCAGCACGATGAGCCCCAGGGCATGCGCGGTATCGATGAGCTCTTTGAGCTCTTCAGGCGTACCAAAACGCGACGAAGGGGCAAAGAAATTGCTCACGTGATACCCAAACGATCCGTAATACGGATGCTCCATCACCGCCATCAGTTGCACGGCGTTGTATCGCAGGCCGGCTATGCGCGGCAAAATGTTTTTAGTGAACTCCGCATACGTCCCGATCTTCGCTTCCTCAGTGGCCATGCCCACATGCGATTCGTAGATGCGCAACCCTCCCTGGCGGTTCTGCAGAATGGGCGGGGCGTGCTGGAACACGTAGGGGGATGGCGGATTCCAGTATTGGCCCGTGAAATTTTTGGTCTGCGGATCCTGCACCACCCTGCGGATATAGGCGGGAATGCGGTCCATCTCCCCGGCTCCGCTCAGCACATGCACTTTAACGCGCGACTCGTGGCACAGCCTGCGGGCATAGAGATCATCCGACAAAAAAACGCTCCAGACGCCCCACTCGTCCTTTTCCATCGGGTTAGCAAACCGGTTCCAATCGTTGAAGTCACCGATCACGCTCAGAAGCCGCGCCTGCGGGGCCCACTCCCGATACCAGACCCCCGGACGGCCATACTGCTCGCCGCGCGCGAAGCCAAAATAATAATGGCCCTGGCTGATTTGCCCCAGCAATCCCCCGGTGGCATCAAAACGGGCGCGCGTCTCAAGGTAGCGCTGGCAGCGCTGCCGCAGCGCCGCCGCGTGCGGCGCCAGCCAGGGGTCAAGCCGAACCAATTGCTCACTGTCGCACGTTCCACTCATGCAATGAGAATATGCCTTGGCAGCCAGCGCCACCAGTCGCAATTTGATATGCTTTTGCCCTGCACGCTTCGGCCATGCCCATACCGGCGCGGCCATTCGCTAAAAAATCGTGAAGCCATCAACACCGTTAATCGATCCAGGTGAATCATCCATGACAGCGAATCCTGCCTTCATCCAATCCACGGAATTTTCACAGCGAATCTATGCGGGAGTGCTGGGGAAACTGATCGGCGTTTATCTCGGCCGCCCCATCGAGGGGTGGACCCATGCCCGCATTCTGCAGGAACTGGGGGAGGTCTGGTATTACGTCCATGAGCGGCTCAACAAGCCGTTGGTGGTGACGGATGATGACATCAGTGGCACCTTTACGTTTCTCCGCGCGCTGCAGGATTATCTCGAAGATCATACCGCCCAGGGCGATGCGCGTTCGCTGCTCGCAGGATTTAAGCCCCGCCACATCGGGCAGAGCTGGCTCAATTACATCATTGAAAACCGCGCGGTTTTATGGTGGGGCGGGATGAGCCATTCCACCGAGCAGACGGCGTATATCCGCCTTAAAAGTGGAATCGAGGCACCGGCCAGCGGGTCGATTGCGATGAACGGCCATGCCGTCGCCGAGCAGATTGGCGCGCAAATTTTCATTGATGGCTGGGGCATGGTCTCCGCAGGTGATCCGGAACTGGCGGCGGATTTGGCCCGCCGCGCCGCCAGCGTCAGCCATGATGGGGAAGCCATCCATGCCGCCCAGGTGGTGGCAGCACTGGTGGCGGGGGCCTTTGTCGAGCGCGATCTCGGCAAGCTGTTGGACATCGCTGCCGGTTTAATCCCGCCCGATTCGGTGATCTATCGCATGATCGCCGATCTTCGCCAGGCCCGCGCCGGCGCGTGCACCGGCGATTGGAAGCAAGCCTTTGCCACGGTGTTGCAGGCCAAATACGGATATGAGCGCTTCTGCGGAAATTGCCATGTGGTTCCCAACCACGGGGTCATCATTCTTGCGTTGCTCTATGCCGATGATGATTTTCAAAAATCGTTGATGATCGCGAACACCTGCGGTTGGGATACGGATTGCAACAGCGGAAACGTGGGTTGCATCATGGGGGTCAAAAATGGGTTGGCCGGGATTAATGCGGGACCGGACTGGCGTAAGCCCATCGCCGACCGGCTCTACCTTCCCACCGCCGATGGCGGGCGCTTCTGCAGCGACGCGGTGTTTGAATCCGCACAAATCGTACGGCTGGCGCGGGCGCTGGCAAGCGGGCCGATCACCGCCGCTGAGCCTGCGCCCCGCTACGATTTTTCCATGCCCGGTAGTCTGCAAGGCTGGTTTGTCGACCCTCGACCCGAAAGCCAGGGTGCTGCCGAAATTGCTAATGCCGGCGACCAGGGCGGCCTTGCTATCTCCTTTTCGCAGCTCGCTGCCGGCCGCGTCGCCCGCGCTGCAGTCGAGACATTCCCCCCCCCGGCACGTTTTGCCCGCCCCAACAACGCGGCCAACGCCTGCCCCGCTATTTATCCCCGGCCGACCCTCCGTGCCCCGCTGTGGCGCGTCGAATGCAACCGAGTGACCCCCCCGTTAAATCTCCGC
>JBBSFP010000134.1:0-7083 GCA_038238625.1 Tepidisphaerales bacterium | reverse complement strand
GATGGCCCGCGCGCTGCCTTCAGGGGCTCCGCCCTTGTTTTGCAGCCGCATCAGTTGCTCACGGCCATCGTTGGCGGCGGCATTGTTGGGATCGAGCTCGTGCGCCAACGTGTAATCACGCAACGCATCGTCAACGCGGCCATCGGCGTTTTCGCGATTGGCCTTCTCGATCAGCAACTGGGCCTTGTAAACCGCCTGACCGCGACGGGCATTTTCTTCCATCGCGCTGCGACGCAGCTCGGCGGCGGCAGCGTTGGATTCATTGTTGGCAGACCCCGTGTTGGCAGAACCCGTAGTCGGGCCGGCGGTGTCACTTGAACCACCCAGGGCCACGGGCACGGCACGGGAGGTGTTTTCAGTCTCGCTGGCCCGGGCGTTGGATTCCATCTGATGCAGCGAACGCTCGGAAGCCGCATCGGCATCGGCCTGATGCTGCTGGCCATCGGCCTTTTCCTTTTCGTCGATCTGGCGCAAATATTTTGCGGGTGAATCGCTGAAAAGGCCCGGGCGGAAGTGCTGATCGCGCGCCACTTCAAAATAGCGGCGGGCGGAGGCGAGATCGCCATTGGTGAATGCCTGCCGACCCATGTTGTACGCTTCTTTGCCCGACATGGCCGGAGCGGCGGCGGGAACATTGGGCTGCTCGGCGCTGGCGGTGGGAGCCCGTTTGCTGGCGTCAGGCGTGCTGGCGTTAGGCGTGGAAACATCCGCAGTGGGAGCCGAAGGAGCGGGCGTGCTGGGCACCGCCGCCGGGGGCGCGGTGGGTGTGCCGGTGGGCGTGGCGGCCGGCGTCGTTTCAGCCATGGCGGGCGTTTCGGTCGGCTGCGCGGGGGCGCGGTTCTCCGCTGGCTGGGCGGGGGTTGCCGCGGGTGGCGGAGACACGGTGGCCTGCGAGGAATCGCTGGCCATCTTCGCGTCGATCTCTTTCAGATAGGCCGATGGACTCTTCTGCAGGAAAGGTCCCTTGTAATTCGCGGAGGCAAGCTGCGCGAATTTGGCCTTGGCTTCGGCGAGATTACCGCCTTTGAAATCAGCCACCGCCTGGTCGTAGGCGGCATGGAAGCCGTCGCCCGACTTGACTGTGTTTTCCGCCAGCGCAATTTCGGTCTGTGCCTTGTTGCGGGTTCCCTCATCGGCGAACTTGTTGTTCAGCACTGATTTGAAGTGCTGCATGGCTTCGAGCCCGTTCTTCTGGCTCAGGGCGTCTTCGCCCTTTTCAAACTCGGCGCGCGCTTCACGCCGCTGCGCGGCACCGGCTTCGGCCTGCGACATCGTGTCTTTTAAGACCCGCTTGTCATTGTCCGAAAGCTGGTCAGCATCCACCGATTGCAAGGTGGTCTGGGCCTCGGCATAGTTGCCGGTGCGAAGCTGCTCGGCACCCACTTTCAATTTATCGGTATCGGAGAGTTTGGCGGTCTGGTCGCCACCGACTCCCATATCTGCACCCATGTCGGCACCCATGGCCGGGGCAAGCTGGGCATCCAGCGGCGCGGCCAGGGGGGGGGCGGCGGCCATCATGTGCGAGACCCCGGCCCCCGACGGTAGCGCCATCGCGACCGCAAGGCTCAGGGCTGCCCATCGACGACGGGAGGGGGAACTGGGTTTCGTCGATGGCATTGCGGAGTGCTTCCGCAGTTGCTTAACCGACCCGATGGCATTGAGGCTGTTGAAGAACACGGCGTTCCTCCACGTACTGGTGAAAGGTCCTGGTGTCAAACCGCTATAACAACGTCGTTAAGTCTGGCTTCATGAAAATTGTTGCCCTTGAGCCGGGCCCATTAAGTTCCAGCAACCACCGGGCAACCCTATCCGCATTCGCATGGCAATCTTCCGCAGTCATTTCGTCTGTTTTTCTACAATCTCACCATGCAGAGCGCAAACAAATGCTTATCGGGCCAGGCGAAATCCTTTTCACCAGCCGAGCCTACGGGCTATTCACTCATTTTCGATGGATGGCAAAACACGTGCAATTCCAACCGGTTTCGCATTGCAGGGGCAGCAAATGCCACCTCCTGCACAACACAAAGGCCAGTGAAATTGATTCAGCCGCAACCGGCGGGAACAACGTTTTGCTTCCTACGCATTTTCGCATTCATCCAGGGTGTCAAGGCAACGAACGCGGCGGAGTCTAAACCAACTCAGTAGTTGTTGCAAATAAAATCATTGCGCCCGCCGTTGATTCTCGCCGCCTATGCGCGTAGTGGATCTCCCCCATGTGCCTCTGCTGACACGCAGAGCGGTTTGCCAATCAAGCTGCGCAGACCAGCGAAGATCGAGAAGCTATACCGGCACCGCATGGCGCTGCTGGATTTGACGGGCCCGGTATCCCCGATGCCGCGCTGCGCCCCGCTTACTCGCCCCCACGCCCCCGCTTACTTATCGCTGACGCGCTCAATTTGCGCCCCGACGGCCTGGAGCTTTCGTTCGATCTTCTCATAAACCCGATCGATGTGGTACACGCGATCGATGCGGGTGGTGCCGCGCGCCACCAGCCCCGCAAGCACCAACGCCGCCGAGGCACGCAGGTCGCTGGCCATCACGCTGGCTCCCTGCAATTCCTTTACACCGTGCACGATCGCGGTCGGGCCTTCCTTGCGGATGCGCGCACCCATGCGATTGAGTTCGCCGACATGCAGGAAGCGATCGGGGAAGATGCGCTCGGTAATTACACTCATGCCATCGCCCAGGCATAAAAGCGCCATCAACTGCGCCTGCAGATCCGTGGGAAATCCCGGATAAGGCTGCGTGGTCATCTCGACCGGTGTGAGTCGACGGGTGGAATTGACGAAGATCGTCCCATTCTGACGTTCGATCTTGACCCCCACTTCATCCAACCGATCCACGACGGCGATGAGGTGATCCAGATTACAGTTTTTTAGTTCCAGCTCGCCGTTGGTCATGGCGGCGGCAATCATAAAGGTGCCGGTCTCGATGCGATCAGGGATTACGCGATGCTCAGTCGCCTGCAATCGATCCACTCCTTCGATGCGGATTTCCGGCGTGCCATGCCCCTTGATCCTGGCACCCATCTTGTTCAAAAATTCGGCACAGTCCGAAACTTCCGGTTCACAGGCAGCCCCCACCAGAACCGTATCCCCCTCCGCCAGGGCCGCTGCACACATTATATTAATGGTGCCCAGCACCGTGGGACCCTGCGCCCCACCCAGGTACATCCGGCAACCTTTCAGCCGGCCGTTGACCTCGCCGATGATGTTGCCATTCTCCATGCGCAGCTGCGCGCCGAGCTTTTGCAAGCCGCGCAGGTGCAGATCGACGGGCCGGTCGCCAATAGCACAGCCGCCCGGCGCTGAAACCACGGCCTTGCCGCGCCTGGCTAGCAAGGGTCCCAGCACGCAGATGCTGGCGCGCATGGTTTTAACAATGTCGTATCGCGCTTCACTTTTGGTGGCGTCGACGACTTCCACATCCAAGGGCCCGTTGAGCGCCGGACCCTCGGCGTTGTGCACCGGCTCGGCAGCCTCATGGCGATGGAGATGGCACCCCAGTTCCCCCAACAACTTGATCATCGAATCAATGTCAGAGAGTCGTGGCACCCCTTTGAGGACATTTTTCCCCTCCGCCATCAGACAGGCGGCCAGCAGGGGCAGCGCGGAGTTTTTACTCCCGCTGATTTCAACTTTACCTTTGAGACGAATACCGCCATTGATTAGAAATGAATCCATACTGCCCTTCCATGAGCCGCTGCCCGAAGTGATGCCGGATTTTGTCGATTCTCCAGCGGTTTCACATCGGTCTATCGACCAATCCATTGGCCAACGATCAATACAAAAAGCATTGTGCAGACCCCTGGGTTTATTTGCAAGGTAATTGGGTTTTGCAGATTGGATTGGACCTTGTAAGCGCGGTATCAGATCGATTGCAGCAACGGGCATCCCCGTGGCGACCGCTACAGCCGGTCGATTTGACACAGGCTGCCGGGCCTTTGATTTAGTGGCGGCATTTTTTTTGCCACAGAACAGCACGCTTCATGCGAAGAAGGTGAAGTTTTGCGGAAAACTTGCATTGGTCAGAAAGTTGGGCCGGATTTTGCATTCCCTAATTCATCGCGACGCCTGTATGTTCGCGAGCGTCAGGGCTGCAAAGGGCCATCGCGGTCTTAAGGCCTGTCACTCACATTTTCGAAAGGAGTTGCTCATGTCTCGCATGAATGAAGGTAACCAGCCCCAAGGCAAAACAGGTTCTGGTGCCGAAGCCGCATCAAAGGCCACCGAGCAGATGCGTCAAACGGCAACCGAAGTTGCCGGAAAGGTTCGCGACCTCGGTACCCAGGCACGCGATGCGGCCGTGGAGCAGTACGGCCAGATCCGCGATACCGCCACCGACTATTACGAGCAGGGTCGTGATAAGGCGCGCGAATGGACCGGCCAGTTGGAACAATACGTCCACGAAGAGCCCATCAAGGCGCTCTTGATCGCGGCCGCCGCCGGTCTGGTTTTCGGCGCGATCTGGCGCCGCATGTGATTTGGGCTCTCGGTTTTTTGGACCATGCGTTCTCGGCCCATGCGTTCTCGGCCCTTGCGTACTTGGCCCTTGCGTTCTCGGCACATGCGTTCTCGGCACATGCTGCAAGGCTTTAGCCATGAGCTCTCCCGCCATCAATCCACCGCCCGGTGCCGATCGCTTTACGACACCCGCGGATTCTGCGTCAGCGCCTAACTCCCACAGCGGTGCTCAGCCCCGTCAGGCTGAGCACCCGCTGTGGGGATTTGCTAAAAGAATGGGCCCCTATGTCTCTGAGCTGCGCACTTATTTCGCCTACTGGATGAGCGCGCAGCGCGACCGCGCCAAGCTTAAGCTTCGCAACATCGCCATCATGGCCGCGCTAGGTGTCATCGGCCTCATCGCTTTGGCAACTGTCATTGTCTATGCCGTGATCATGCTGATGGGTTCATTGGGTATGGGGCTGGCCGAACTTTTCGGCTTGATTAACCCCCGGCTGATGTTTCTGGGTCCGCTGCTATTGGGAGCCATCGTGCTGGCTGGTCTGGGGTGGGGCATGATGTTTGCCATGAATAAAGTTTTTGGCTTATCGCATACAAAAACACAGGAAAAGTATGATGCACAGCGCACTCAGCAGCGAGTGCGTTTTGGCCACGATGTGAGTGATCGCGCCAGTCAGGCACCGCAGGATTAGTTCCAACCGAGGGTCGGCCATGCAAAAGCAGAATCACAGTGAAAGCGAAGCGCTCTATCTCAAGCAGCAAGCCGATGATGCCCAGGCGGCGATGAAGGCAACTCTGAACGAGATGCAGGACAAATTGAAGGATATCGTGGATTTGCGGGTTTGGACCCAGCGGTATCCGTGGATCAGTACGGCCGTCGCTGCGGGCGTGGGATTTGCCGCCGGGGCAGTGGTCACTCCGCGCGATCGCAAAGACGCTAAGCACAAGTGGGAATGGATCAAATCCATGTTCGACTCCAAGTTAGCCCAAGGACAGGCTGAGGCCCGCGGCGCGTCCAGGGCCGCACGCGCGGGCACACGCTCCTTTGGCGCAGTTGCCCTACGTCGCGTGCTCAAGGTGATCCGACCTGTGCTTGCCTCGGCAGTGACCGCGGCCATGCGTGGTAAACACAGTGGCGTTCCCACCAATGGCCATGAATACGCCACCCATCCGATTTGACGGCCGACGCTCGGATACGGGCATGGGCGGCTGGGGCGGGCGTTGCTGCACTTGTCTGATTCTCCACCAATAACCTTTGGCATTTCTTTGTAATGATGCAGCTAGAATGCCCGCATGCCCGATGCTCCGTCCATGTATCGCGACCAGTTTACCGATTGGCAAAGCCGCCTGGATCATATCGTCCAGACGATGCGCGACATGAGCCTGCAGACCGATCCCCAGGCAATGGTTCAAAGCTACATCGGGCGTCTGCGGCAACTGCTGCAAACGGATGCCACGATTTCCCTCAGCCGCCGTGGCCTGCCCGCCCCGCAATTTCGCATCACTCGTTTTACGGGCTGGAGCGATCCACCCAACCCCTGGAAAGAACCGGGGCGACTTCCCCTGTTTAATGGCGGAATTCTCGGCAAACTCATTCACGCCAACGAGCCGGCGATTTTGGATGATCTGCACCTCGCCAGCGATGACCCCGCGCGGGATTTCATCGGAAACCACCGTTCGCTCATGGCTATCCCGCTGTTTGACCAGGGGGTTTCGCTCAACATGGTGATCTCGCTCAACCGAAATGCCGGTGCCTTCAGCCCCGAACGTCTGCCGGAGCTGGTGTGGATGTCGAACCTGTTTGGAAAGGCCGCCAACACACTGGTGCTTCAACAGGAATTACAGCAGGCGTACTCGCGAATCGAACGCGAGATGAACGTGGTCGCCGACATTCAACGTTCGCTGCTGGCCAGTGAACTGCCCAAAATTCCGGGAGTCGATCTGGCGGTGCATTATCAGACGTCGCGGCAGGCCGGGGGCGACTACTACGATTTTCTCCCACTCCCCGAAGGCCGCTGGGGAATCCTCATGGCGGATGTGAGTGGTCATGGCACACCCGCCGCCGTCATCATGGCCATCATGCATGGGATCGTGCACACCTACCCCGGTGATCCGCGACCCCCAGGCCACCTGCTCACCTATGTGAACCATCACCTCGCCGCGCGTTATACGTCCAACGGCACCTTTGTCACGGCTTTTTATGGGATCTACGATCCGCAAAACCGAAGCCTGGTCTACGCATCGGCCGGGCATCCAGCTCCGCGCGTGCGATCGCGCGGTCGCAATTATGAGATCACCGCCCTCAACGCGGTCGGGAATCTTCCCCTGGGAATCAGCGTCGACGTGCAATATGAAGAAGCCTGCCACCGGTTCGCGCCCGGCGATCAGGTCCTCTTTTACACCGACGGCATCAGTGAAGCCCATGGTCCCGGCGGCGATCTGTTCGGCGTCGAGCGTATCGATGAAGTCCTCAGCCGAGCCGATGGACATTCCGCCGACCTGGTGCAATCCCTCCTCACTGCGGTCAACACGTTCACCGGTGCGCGGCCCCCCGATGATGATCGCACGCTGATCGCAGCCGTACTGGATTGACCGGTTCGTCGAGAGCGATCAGCCGGTC
>JBBSFP010000133.1:0-7206 GCA_038238625.1 Tepidisphaerales bacterium | reverse complement strand
GTTTCCCTGGCTTTACTGAGGGCGGGCAGGAGAATCGAGATCAACAACGCGATGATCCCGATCACGACCAGCAATTCCACCAGGGTGAACCCCAGGCGGGAAATGCGGGTGCGGACAGAGGGGATGGGCTTCATAACAAACTCCTAAAAAACGACGCGCGAGCGCTCACCACCATCGGGATAATAGATCGACAATAGCGACGTTTTAGCGTTCTTCGATTTCCGGTCCAGCATACGACTGGCAGGAAGGACCTCAAAAAGACGGTCCGAAAACGACGGCAGGAGCGGATGAAGAAGCTCGATCCGATAGCAGCAATACGCTTAACGCGTCAAACACGCCCCGCTTTGGCGACCGTCGCCAAGGTGGGGACGCTGCTAGCATAAACAATTGGGCACCCATTCGGCAACAAAAAGAATTTTTGCCGCCATGTTTTGTTTTTTTACCGCCCGCCGGTTCATGTGTTCGGAGCATCCGGTGGCAACGCATCGAATGAATCCCGCCCTTGCTCCTGCATCTGACGGAGCTTCTGAATGACGACCTCTGGCAGCAACGCTTCTAATTTCCGCAGATCGACCCCCAGGGCCACCACCTGTCGAATCAGGCTGCTGCTGGTCAGGGCATATTGATCGCCGGTCATGATGAATACCGTCTCGACCCCCCCGACCGCCCGGTTAGCCAATGCTAATTGAAATTCATATCGCAGATCCGAGACGTCGCGAATGCCACGCAGCAGCGCTGTCGCCTGCACCTGCCGCACGAAATCCACGGTGAGGCCCAAATATTTTTCAACGCGCACATTGGGAATATCGGCGAGGAGTGTCTGGATCATTTCCAGACGCTCATCGAGCGAAAACATTTCTTTCTTTTCGGGATTCACCCCGACGCCCACCACCAGCTCGTCGAAAAGCACCAGGCTCCGGCGAATGACATCCAGATGCCCGTTGGTAATGGGGTCAAACTGCCCGGCGAAGACGGCACGTTTGCGTGGAGTGTTTGACATGAAGCACCGGTCAATGAGAATAGCGTTGCTCACCTGTTTGGCAATCACTGAACACCCTCGCCGGACTCCGCCGCCCATGCGTGCATTATTTCCGACCCTTTTAGTACTCGTCACGATCGCGGTATTCAGCCCGGTTTGTGCCAATGAATTCATGCGCTGGGATGACTATCGAACCATGAACGATGCAATTTTGCAAAAGGGGGACCTTGGCCATTTCTGGAAGCTGGGGCCGGGCGACGAGGCCCACCTTCGCACCGCGCCCGGTTCGATCTTCATGCCGGTGGCCTACACGTTCTGGTGGGCGTTGCTTCCGATCTCCAGGGTAAGCGAACCCGACGTGCATGGGTCCACGTTGAACTCCTGGATTTATCACTCGGCCAGCTTGCTGCTGCATGTCGGCAACGTGCTGCTGGTCTATTTTCTCCTGATAAAAATCCTTCGTGGCTCACCGCGTGCCGGCATCGGATCGTTCGCCGGGGGTCTGCTTTTTGCGATTCATCCGATTCAGACTGAAGCCATCGCCTGGGCATCGGGTGCCAAGGATCTGCTCTATGCCGGTTTTGCATTGGGGGCAGCATCCCTGTATCTGGAATTTGCCAGTACTCGGAGATTCCGTTGGCTTTATTATGCCGCAGCCACGCTCTGCTGTGTGCTTTCGATGCTTTCCAAACCCACCGGTGCCTTTACCCCCCTGTTCGTCTTCACCCTTGCAGTCGTGGGCATGATGCTCTCGTGGAAACGCACCGCCCTTACGCTGCTCCCGTGGTTCATCATGGCGGTGCCCATCATGGTCATCGCCAAAATCATACAACCCCCCCCCGGAGGCGTGGAAGCGATACCCCTGTACGCGCGGCCGCTGATGGCGGGCGATGCGCTGGCGTTTTATCTCTATAAATTGATCCTGCCACTGCGACTGGCTGTTGACTACGGCTGGCGACCGGATTGGATCATCCACGCGCGGTGGTTTTATTTCCTCTGGATCATCCCGGTTGGCCTGGCAATCGTCCTGTGGATGCAGCGCCGCAAGCGCCCAGTGCTACTGGCGGCCTCGCTGCTGTTCATCATCCCCCTGACACCCGTTCTGGGCGTGGTCCCGTTTGCGTTTCAATTCTTTTCCACCGTGGCCGATCATTACGTTTATCTGGCAGCGTTCGGTGTGGCGCTTGCGCTGGGCTATGCAATAGGGCAGATCCAACGACAACAGGTGCTGATCGCCGCGCTAACGATCTTCTTTTCAATCAGCGTTTTGTGGGGAATCGAATCGGTGATGCAATCCCTGGTCTGGCGCGACGATACATCGCTCTGGAGCAACAACCTGGCGATTAACCCGAAAAGCTTTGTGTCGATGATCCACCTGGGAAATGTCCAATCCGTTCAGGGCAACTTTGCCGAAGCCATGAATTTCTATGCAAGATCGATGGAAGTTTACCCGGAGAATGTCGAATCAACCCTGGCGATGGCGATCGTGCTGGGAAAGCAAAATCGATTTGATGAGGAAGACCGGTATGGGCAGATGTATCTGAAAAATCTGGATCGTCTGCCACCGTTCGTCCGCCGCGCGTATTGGGATAATGAGCGGATTCTGGCATTGGACATGCAGCGCAATCACCGACCGGACCGGGCGATTTTTTATCTCGAGCACAAACTCAAATCGTTGGAAACAGTCGCCCCCTTCCTTCGTGAAAAA
Organism: Tepidisphaerales bacterium; assembly: GCA_038238625.1. GTDB lineage: Bacteria > Planctomycetota > Phycisphaerae > Tepidisphaerales > Tepidisphaeraceae > JBBSFP01. The sequence continues at coordinate 4,519 of JBBSFP010000133.1, read as the reverse complement.
GACGAAAACGAAATTAACACCGCGATCCAGGAACTGCGTCGCCAATCACCCACGTCTTTGACAACCCAGCCGCACTGAGCGCTGCCCTTCACGACCGTTTCGCCCGTTCCAGATAAGCCAACCCATCTTCCAGAGTTTTGCAGATTTTGAACAACCGCTGTAAAGAGGTGGCCTGAAAAATTTTTTGCAGTCCGGGGGACATGGCACACAGCGCCAACTCGCCGTTATCACCCGCCACTTGCTGCCTTAAGTTGACCAGCAACCCCAGCATGGCGCTGCCCATGTAGGCGACGGCCTCCACGTTTAAAAGCCACAGTTCTTTGGTGTGTCCACGAAGCTCGCTGAGCAGATTTTCGTTGAGCCTATCAAATTCCGCCGAATCCAGCATCATGGGCAATCGCAGCCTCACCACATTGATTTTCCGGATGCGCTGCACCACATAGGTGGCGGTCGCATGCTGCGACGACGCGGGCAGCGGGTCGGTCAAGTGATCACGACTTTCTTTTGGCTCATCAGCGCTTTTACCCGCCATGCCGGACCTCTTTTCCACACTCTACCGCACCCGCAGCGATTCGCCCTCGAACTCGATGTGCAACGGCTCGATCACGACCGCCTTGCGGGTTCCTTCCTTCCGCACACGTCCACCCACCCACGCACTGTACCCCGCGGCCTTTGCGATTTGTATACACCGCTCCGCATCGGTGGCATCTACATAAGCCGCAAAACCGGCACCCATGTTGAATGTGCCCCACGCTTCCACCTGATCGACCGGGCCACTAGCACAGATGAATTGGAAAATTTCAGGGATCCCATCGGGGGGAATGGGATTCGTCATCCAATACACCCATGGCTCGCTCAGCCGCATCAATTTCCGCCAGCCATGTCCAGTAATATGGGCCGCATAATGGGGCTGCAATTGGTTGCGCTGGCAGGCCCGCAGAAAATCCACATAGATGATCGATTCATCAAGCAGTGCCTGCCCATAGGCCCGCCCGCTGGGCAGCTCTGTCAGATACCCCTGCGGTAGTTTTTCGGCGATCGCTCTGCAAAGGCTCAGCCCGTTGGTGTGCACGCCGGAACTGGCCAGCAAAACGATCGCATCGCCGTCGCGCACCTGTCCCACGATGTGGTTGGACTTAGGCATGACCCGCCCCATCGCAGAGCCAGCCAGCACCATTCCGTTGGGTTCCACAATCCCCGCCAGCGCCGGCGTTTCACCGCCGCCCCACACCGCCCCGGCCCGCCGGCAACCTTCGGCAAATCCTGCCGCCAAATCGCTGCTCCGCTGCAAATCATCAAACCAGTTGGATTCCCCCACCGCCGCGTGCATGGCCACGCTGATCGGCAGTGCACCGCAAGTGATCATGTCGTTAACGATCGTCGCAACCGTGTCGATCCCGATGTTCTTGTAGTATCGCTGGCCTGTTAATTTCCCCATTGCATCGGCGACAAGATTCTTGGTACCCAGCCCTTCTTCCACATGCGCCCAGAACGCATCGCTGGTTTCAAGCAGATACGCGCTCTCCCCACGCACATTTTGCGGCTCATTCAACCCATGCTGCGCGAGCATTCCCGCTGTCGTCGCAGCCGCCTGCTGGCAGGCCCGCTTAAACGCATCGAGCGCACCGTATTCCACCCCGCTCTGGCTGTAACGCATGGACCCTTGTACCGGCTCCGGTGAGTTCATGGGCGCTGTTTTAGACCGGTCGGCAATTGACGTCAAACCCGCCGTCACGGGGTAAAATCGAGCAGGAAAATGGCGGCTCCTGTGCTGCTGTATTCTGCCTGATGATCACGCCGACCCAAATTCTCGAGCGCATTCAGATAACGCCCCGTCAGGTTTTCGTGCTCGTTGAAGTGATACACATGGTCCAGAATGACCCATGTTCTGCCGTGCCCGTGCAGAAATTCAACCGACTTGCCTACCGCTGCGGCATCCGGATCACCATCCTGGATCCATTCCCATTTCAAATCGGGCATCCCAAATTGCGGCGCGTAGTACAAAATCGGTGCCCCGCCATATACATACGCGCACACCCGGTCTCCAGGCCGAAGGTGCGCCTGCAAGTATGCCATCACCGGCTTTATCTCTTCGCGCGGCGGCCACCGAACTTGTGGTTGCGACGGCAACATTACCCACCTCATCTGAACCCATAGGGGCATCCACAACAATCCAATAGCCAGCCCCACACCCGCCCAGATTCCTACCCGGCACCCAAGGTGCGTAACGACATCCATTCCACTGCCCATCAACATCAAAAACAGTGGCACTGCGAACATCACCAGTCTGCCATCGAACGGATATCGCCTGACCAGCGATGCGCCCAACGCCAGCGCCAGCGGACCGACTAACAAAACAAATCGTGTCCAATTTTTCGGTGCCGACAGCACGCCCGCGACAAGAATAATAACTCCAAGCCAGGCGGGCTGCAGTGCCACCGGATCATCAAGCACTCGATGCAACGCGTGGGGATACCAGCGAAAGGCAGCCCATGACGTCGGCAGCGGCGCAAACGCGTCTTTCCAGAAACCTAGCAGGTACTTCTGCTGCTCAGTGGATGTGCGCATCGATACAAACCAGACCAAGCCAAAATTCGCTGCCCAGAGCACCAGAATCATGAGGGTTCCCAGGCGGATACGATCCCTCCGCACTTCGTGAATCAGCAACAGCACACCTATCGTTGCCAGCACATAGATGGAAGTGAACGAGCACCACATTGCCAGCACGCCTGCGATTGCCAAAATCAGGGCCTGTTGGCGCATCGGGTTGGAGCGCAAGTTGCAGACGCACAGCAGCAGGAGGAGCGTCACTGTTGCATCGCACCCGTAGGGCTTTACTTCGGCGGCGTAATAGACCAACGAGGGCGAGATCGCAAATAACGCTAGCCCCACCAGCGTTCCCCCGACACCCAGTAATCGACGTGCTACCGCATAAAAAACGGGAAGCGCCACCAGAGATGCCGCCAGCGGTACCAGCCGTAACACCCAGTCGCGGTTACCCAAAAACAATATCAGCACTCGCTGGACCCACAGAAATCCGATTGGAGCCACCTGCATGTAGTCCAGTGTGCCGGTCAATTCCTTGAACGAATGTTTGGAAATATTCAGGGCGAGCAGCGCTTCATCCGTCCACATGGATCGGAAACTGAAATAGGAAATCAATCGAAGCCCCGCCCCCAGTGCGATGATGATCCACGCGGCCCGGAGGGCAGCGCGCGGCCATCGTAAATCCGGTCCCCCCGGAAGCCCCGGATTCATTCTCACATCGAGGTCAACTGGCAATATCTCCCGCCCGACAGCCGTCGGCTTGATGGCTCGGGAAGGTATGAGCATGGGTATGCCTGCGCGGCTTCAGCCGAACCTTACTTCTCGAGGCCACCCCGCAGCTGCGGACGCTTTTTCTTTGGACCCACCGGCCCAGCTGTCGTGACACCCGCCGGCGCTTCGATCTCACGCACCCGCCGGATCGACAACGATATTCGCCGCCCCTCTTCGTTCACTTCCAGCACGCGCACACGCACCTCCTGGCCTGGCTTAGCAGCATCACTCACCGAGCGCACCGCGTTATCAGAAAGTTCCGATACATGCACCAGCCCCTCCAGCCCCGGTTCAAGTTGAACGAATGCGCCGAAATCCACGGTGCGCGTCACGGTGCCGTCAACCACCATGTCCACCGCATAACGTTCCGCCACCGTCGACCACGGATCAGGGCCTGCCTGCTTCAGGCTGAAGCTTAAGCGCTTGGCCACCGGATCGATTGACAGCACCACCAGCTTGAGCGTGTCGCCCTCTTTTACCAGATCAGATGGGTGGCGGATCCGCTGATAGCTCAATTCGCTGACCGGTAACAACCCTTCGATTCCTTCTTCGACTTCAATGAACGCGCCGAACGGCTCCACCCGCGTCACCCGGCCCGTAAGCGTAGTGCCCACGGCATACTTGGCGGCAGCATCGGCCCATGGATCGGTGCCGCGCGCCTGCTTCAGACTCAGGCTTAATTTCCCGCTTTCCCGGTCGATTTTAAGCACTTTGACATCAAGAATATCCCCAACTTTGACGAATTCACCCGCATTTTGGCGGCCACGCTTGAACGTGATTTCGCTAACGTGCAGAAGCCCATCAATGCCACCAAGATCCACGAACGCCCCGAAATCCATCACGCTCCGCACTGTCCCCCGCCGCACCTGACCTTCTGCCAATTCCGTCAAAAGCTTCTGCTTGAGCTCTTCCTTCTCGCGCTCCAGAATATTCCGCCGGCTGAGCACCAGGTTCTTCGCCCGGGCATCAAACTGCATCACCTCCGCGATCATTTTCTGATTCACATACTGGGCGAAATCCGGCACGTGGTAAAGCTCCACCTGCCCCGCCGGCATGAACGCACGCATCCCTTTGACATCCAGTTCCAGCCCACCCTTGTTGGTGCCGCTCACCGTTGCCTCCACCACCTGTCCAATTTCCAGATTTTCCCAACTGACGTGGGTCGCCGTCGCCCCTTTGCGGCTCAAGATCAACAACCCTT
>JBBSFP010000132.1:0-7207 GCA_038238625.1 Tepidisphaerales bacterium | reverse complement strand
CTTCACCGCGCTGAACGCTCGGAGTTTCATTTTAGTTTTGAAGCGGGGTGGGTCGATTCATTAAGCGTTGGGTCGTTTGTCCTGGTTGTACAAATATCAAAAGCCAATGCGCTGACCGCGCATTTTCTCCCCTCCGGAAGACACCGTGCGTAAATGCCGGTGTCTTCTCTTTTACCCCCAAGTCTGTGGCCCTCACCCGGGCGGCCATCGGAATTCTCTTCCGGCCAGCACATGGAGGTGCAGATGAAACACCGTCTGCCCCGCACCCTCCCCGCAATTGAAGACCGTGCGGAAATCCTTGTGGCCCATCTTTTTCATGAGCTGCGCGGCTAGCGGGAAGAGGCCACCCACATGTTCGGCGTCCACTTCGCTGATGTCGTTGAGCGTTGCGATCACCTTTTTGGGGATCACCAGCAAATGCACCGGTGCCTGGGGATTAAGGTCATGGATCGCAATGTAGCGCTCATCCTCGAAGGCGATCTTCGCGGGGATTTGCCGGGCAATAATCTTTTCGAAAATCGTTTGGGGCATAGGCTCATTTTGTCTGGCAGGGGCCGCGTTTTGTCAACGTTTTGCCGGCTATTGGACTATGATCCCGGGCGATGGTCAATTTCCTTGTTGAAACCTTCCTTCTGGGACTACGCAATCTTTACCTGCATAAATTACGCAGTTTGCTGACGGCGCTGGGGATCATTTTTGGTGTGGCGGCTGTGATCGCGATGCTGGCCATCGGGGAAGGCTCCAAGCAGTCAGCCATGGAACAGATGAAGCAATTGGGCGCGAAGAACGTGTTGATTCGTTCGGTGGCACCGCCGGATAGTGGACAAAGCACCGGTAGCAGCCAGCGCGTCCTGGATTATGGGTTAACCCGCAGCGATTTGCAGCGGCTTGACGGATTGCCGCACAAGGTCGGCATCGTGGCAATGCGTGACACCGAGCAGAAGGTGACGCGGAACGGCGTACGCGCTAATGCCAATGCAATCGGAACCACACCGGAGGCGTTTTCGCTGATCAATCTGCCCCTCAACCGGGGGCGATATTTCACCCGGGTCGACTACGATCGGACCGAACCTGTATGCGTCATCGGCGCCAGTGTCGCCAAGCAACTTTTTCCATATCAGGATCCGCTGGGGGAACATGTGCAGATCGGCACCAGCGGTTTTGGCAGCGTCATGGCGACCGTTATCGGCGTACTGGAATCGAGCGGCCTGAGCGGAGATGGGCAAAAGATGGTCGGCCGCGACCTGGACGATGGGGTCTACTTCCCGCTGTCGTTGGCGCAGATCAATTTTGGTGACACCATCGTGCACCACGACCCGGGTTTCTTCTCACGCAAGCAGATTGAGCTCAGCGAAATCTGGTTGCAAGCGGACGAAGTGGAAAACGTCGAACAGATGACCAGCCTGGCTGAGAACGTCGTCAACAACGCACACAAAGGTATTCTCGATTACGACATCAAGGCACCGGTGCAGTTGCTCCGCGCCGCCGAGAAGCAGACACGCATGTTCAATTTCATCCTCGGGGGCATCGCCGCATTGGCGCTTGTTGTCGGTGGCATCGGGATCATGAATATCATGCTCGCCACCGTCACCGAGCGCACGCGAGAGATCGGCATCCGGCGCGCCCTTGGCGCCAAGCGTAAGCACATCACGCTTCAATTCCTCATCGAGACCACCGTCATTTCGCTGGCGGGGGGATTGATCGGCGTGGCACTGGGGATCACGCTTTCGATCCTGATCGAAGTGGGTACGAGGCAACTGGGCACCCAGACGTTCCGCACCACGGTCACGCCCATTTCAGTATTTGCCAGTTTTATTATCAGCGGTTTCATCGGGATCGGCTTTGGGCTTTATCCGGCCATAAAGGCCGCCCATATGAACCCGATCGAAGCCCTGCGCCACGCCTGATGGCCACATGATCCTCAGGGCAGGACGAGTTTCTGACCGGTTTTGATCGTACCGCCGGCAGCAGCCGGATTGGCGCTGGCGATTTTTTGCCAGGCTTTGGGGTCGCCATAGTGTTCGCGGGCGATCTTGTAGAGGGTGTCTCCTTTTTTCACGATGTAAATTGAGCCTGCCGCACCCGAGGCAGAAGCCACCGGCACGCTCACCCCACTGCTGAGGGTCGCCTCATTCACGGGCTGGATAGGCTGCACAGCGGCACCGGTGGACATCGGTTGATAGCTGACCGCGGGCGACATGGGGGTCACATCGGTCACCGCGCCCTGCCGAACACTGAGCGTGTCCTTGCGAGCGCTGGCGCAACCTGCGCTGATCGTCAACGCGACGACGGGTACCGACATCTGAAAACCCAGCCGCATCATTTTCTGTGCAGTCCACTTCATGACAGCTCCTCCGCTGTAATCAGCTATCCATTCAAGGGCCCGACAATTGGGCGTTCGAAGGTTTATCGGACGTTCTATGCCAAATACTTAAGTTCAAACTGAGGATTTTTTAGACGGCGACGAATCGTTACTATCCGGCGATGCGCTCGCTGCTGGTCGACGTCATCCATCCCACGCTGCCAGCCGGCCACTTGCGCGGGTTCTTGCTGCTGGCGTTGGTGCTGCTGATCGTGGGGGCGTTGACCATCGCGGGGGCGGAATGGGTGTTGGCGCGATTCATCCTGATGCCCCCCCGCATGACCGATGGTCGGGCGCTATGGATCCTGCGGCGGATGTCGCCCGACGACCTGGGGTTGGTCTTCAGCCCGATGCGATTTATCGTCGAGGATTTGGGAACCGCGCAGAGAACGGCTCTGCACAGTTGGTGGATTCCCACGAACGCTGCTGACCCACCTTCGGGTCGCTGCGTGATTCTGCTGCACGGACATGCCGACGCCAAGGTGGGAGCCATCGCCATGGCGCCGATGCTGCATTTGCTGGGCTTGAACATTTTGGCGCTCGATCTGCGAGCTCATGGCGAAAGCGGCGGGCGGTTTTCGACAGGCGGGTTTGTGGAGCGACACGACCTGCTGCAGGTGATTGACCAACTGCGCGCCGAAAAACCAGAACAGACGGCCTCGCTGGCGCTGATGGGCGTCAACCTCGGCGCGAATGTGGCCCTCGCGACGGCCATCCTGCTCCAGCAGCGCCCGGCTGAAGCGGCCCATCCGCTGGCAGCCGTTGTGCTTGATGGGCCCACCGCCAACTACGGCCAAGCGGTGCTGCGCCATGCTGGCGCGCTGGGAATCAGCAGCAGGTGGCTGGCAAAATCCGCGGTGCACTGGGCAGAACGGATGTCAAAAGCGGATTTTGAAGCCGTTAACCCTGTCAACCTTCTGCAACACATACGGGGGCCCCTGTTCCTGGCGCAGATGGATGGCGATGGTTTTGTATCACCACGCGACGGCCAGGCCTTGCGGGCGGCGTTAACCAAACGTCCCACCGGATCCGGGGAAACTACGTTCTGGCAACACGCTGAAGCCGGGGACCTGTATGCGCCAGCAATTGCGCAAACCGAATATCAAGCGCGCCTGGCAAAATTTCTTACCGCAGTGTCGCCGGGTCATTGACGTTATTTTCAGAACGCTGAAAGTTTTTTATTGTCCCTTCCAAATACACAGATCTTCGACGAGAATCCGGAAAACTTTTTAGGAGAAAACATGAGGAAGGTACTGCCCGCTTTGTCGTTCTTTTTGATGCTGGTCACTGCCGCCGCCACCTTGCGCGCGGATGACAAACCAATGGAAACCAAGATTGGCGATACCAAGATTGTGATCCCCGCCCCACCCGGCTTCGTCAATGTTCATGAGGGCAATGACGCGATTCTCTCGGTTATGCAGAAGCTTACACCCGAGTCAAACAAGCTCATCACCGGCTTCGTGCAGCCCGAGGTGGCCAAAGTCAAAGACGGAAGTGCTACTTTAAATAAGTACATGATGGTGCAGTACGCCGCTTCCATCGAAACGGTGGCAATTACCCCCACTGATTTCAAGGACGTCAAAGCGAGCGTTGCCCAGCAAGACCTGGCGAAGATTAAGGATGACGTCAACGCCCGGCTTAAAGAAGTGGCCGAAGGTAAACTGGAGGTGGGCAAGCCGACGATGCTCGACGCATTCATCGATCAGGACAACGCCTCCGCATTTGGCATGATTGCCAAGTACAGCAGTGATGATGGTAAGGGCGGCAAGTCTGAATCCAAAGTCGTGGGGGGCGGCGCGTTCGTGCTCGTTAAGGACAAAGTGCTCTTCCTGTACGTCTATTGCATCTACGATGGCAACGCCAGCGTCGACTGGATGAAGAACACGACCAAGGCCTGGACCGATGCGGTTATCAAAGCCAACCAATAGGCATTGGAAGGAACGTCAGTTTTTTGGCGTGCTCATCAGCTCGTTCCCTTCAAATCAGTAAAATCCCCAGCCCGACGGTCAAATGTAAGAAATAATCCGAACTTTTTGTTGCAACTCGCCGTATGACAGGTATGTTGGCGTGGGCGTTGAAGTGTCCAGATACTTCCCGCCACATGATTTGCCAGATCTTTTACGAGGTCGCTATGACTTCTTCCAGGCTCTTTGCACAAATCGTTCTTGTTCTGGTCTGTTTGATGGCGATTTCCAGCGTAACCCTTTTGGGTGCGTTGGCGGGTACCCACCAAACTGCGCCGGCAACATTTGTAGGGCAGCAACCTATCGGGCCACAACTCAATGCCCCGACCTTCAACGTTGTTGAAGACGATGAGGGTCATACGGTGCATGTGGTCGCATTAAGATAAAATACCCTTCAAGTTTATGGCTCGTTGCCAGACGAGTCCTTTTGAATAAGAGATTGAAACAGGGCGACCCATTTTTGGGTCGCCCGTTTCTTTGTTGGCTGCGCCGGGTTGGCGGTGGTTGGGTTGGAAGGGTCAAAAGAGGCCGATGTCCAGTAAATCCCCGTGAGCAGTACTTGCCACGGACATTGCCCAACTCAGGCGACGGCGCGGCGTTGAAAAACTTTGCCCATCTTGCGTGCCACGCGGGCCAGAGGCAATGCTACCCGCACACCCAACGGCATCGCCGGAGCGGGTAACCCATCAAGAAACGTAGGTCTTTCGGGCAGACACTCCCGAAGCACTTCTTCAAATTTCCATTGCGGCACGTTCTCGGCACCGAAGCGGGCAGCAAATTCGTGCGCGTTGTTCACATCGACGACCTTAAATCCGCGCTCGCGCAGGTGCAGCAGCGTGCGCACATAGGCCGCCTTCCCCCCGTTGGGTGCCGTGTGGAACATCGATTCAGCCGTCATCAGGCTGCCAAGCTGTAGGCCAAAGCATCCTCCCACCAATTGCTCCCGGCCTCCATTTTCGCCCGCCTGCCAGCATTCAAAGCTATGCGCAAAGCCCATGTGGTGCAGTTGCAGATAGCGCTTAATAAGCGGCTCGGTGATCCACGTGCGTTGCTCGCCGCGATCAGCGCATGCGCGCATGACGCGCTCAAAGGCGGTGTCATAACGGATCGTAAACTTCGCCGCGAAGATGTCTTTTTTCTGTCGATCCCCGATATGAATTTTGTCAAGAAATTGCAGCCCGCGATGGCTGTACTTCCGCCATCCGATCGGCCCCCCCTCGTCGTTGAGGAAAATAATCAGATATCCCTGCGCAAAGCGGTAAAGCATCTCACTGGGCGATGGATCAAACGGGGGCGCAACCGGGGTGGCGCTGGCTGGGGTTGGACGCTCGCTCATGGGTGAATATCTCGACCACTGACGGCATGCCGCATTCATTCCACCGTTACGCTTTTGGCCAGATTACGGGGCTTATCCACGTTGCACCCGCGCGCCACCGCGGCGTGATAGGCCATCAACTGCAATGGGACAACGGTCAGCAACGGCTGCAGCGCTTCCTGGACGTGGGGGATAGAAATCACATGATCGCTGTAGCGCTTGATGTGATTGTCCCCTTCAGTCGCCACCACAATGACCTCGCCGCCCCGGGCACGGACTTCCTCGATGTTGGAAATGACTTTCTCGTATTGCGCTCCCTGGGGTGCCAGGAATACTACGGGCATTCCCTGGTTTATGAGCGCAATGGGCCCATGCTTCATCTCGGCGGCGGGCATGCCTTCGGCATGGATATAGCTGATTTCCTTGAGCTTCAGCGCGCCCTCGAGCGCGATCGGATACTGGTAGCCGCGCCCCAGGAAGAGCCAGTTCTCGCGCTCGCTGAATTTGCGGGCGATATCGCGCACCAGATCGCTCTGTTCGAGCACTTTTTCCATCTGCTCGGGAATCGCATGCAGTCCATCGATGAGTTCCTGGCAATGCGTCTGGCTCATAAACTTTCGACGCCCCACGTAAGTGGCAAGCAACGTCAGCACCACGCATTGGCAGGTAAACGCCTTGGTGCTGGCGACGCCGATCTCCGGACCCGCGTGGAGATAAATACCGGCATCGGTTTCCCGCGCGATGGTGCTGCCCACCACATTGACCACACCGATCGCCAGCGCGCCCTTCTCCTTAGCTTCTCGTAAAGCCGCCAGTGTGTCGGCGGTTTCACCGCTTTGGCTGATGGCAATCACCACCGTGCCTTCTTCAACAATCGGGTTCCGATAGCGAAACTCACTGGCATACGTGCATTCGGTAACCACCTTGGCGAGATCTTCAAAAATGTAATCGCCCACCAGGCCGGCGTGCCAGGCAGTGCCCTGGCCTGTCATGATAATCCTGCGCGCTTTGACGAGTTCTCGAGCAAATTCTCCTACGCCCCCAAGCACGATGCGGCCATCGCGCTGTTCGGCCCGGCCACGAAGGCAGTTGCGGATTGACGTGGGCTGCTCAAAAATTTCCTTGAGCATGTAATGCTCGTAATCACCCAGCTCGTATTCCTCGATCTTGTTTTCGAGCTGCGAGACCACGGGGTTGATCTCCACATCGTCGATCGTGCTGGTGCGGAAATATCCCGGCCGCAGGATGGCGATCTCATTATCATTCAGATAAATCACCTGCGTCGTATGTTCGATGATCGCACTGGCATCGGATGCCACCACGTATTCATCCTGACCTACGCCAATGATCAGCGGGCTTCCTTTGCGGGCCACCACCAGCGTGTCGGGTTCATCCGGGCAAACCACGGCGATGCCATAGGTGCCCTGTACCTCGCCCAGGGCCGCACGCACCGCGCGCTGCAGCAGCGAGCCATTCGCGTTGCCACTCAAAGCGTCCTGGCTGCCGGCGACCTGCTGCAGTTTCATCTCGTGATAGATATCCCCCACCAGCATTGCCAGCACCTCG
>JBBSFP010000131.1:0-7215 GCA_038238625.1 Tepidisphaerales bacterium | reverse complement strand
GAAGGGCAAAATCATCCTTTTGGAGAAGTGTTGAGCGCATGGTTCGGCTTGCGCGGGTTAACAATTATCACGATACTGGCCGGCCGCGTCGTCGAGGTAGTTGCCGATTCGACATGTGCCCTGGGCGGGGCGGGCTGTGCCTGGGCTGGAATGTTTATCCCTCCTGCCGTGGGCATGGCAGCATTGAACAGATCATCTTTTCGAAAATAGAGTGCAATTCGCGCGTTGGATTCATTGTGGGCATCGCTGATGGAGTAACCGAAGTCGGCGGCGTTGCGTACAGGTTGCAGGTCGCTGTACACAAAATCGCGCGGATTTACCCGTCGGAACCCATGTACATTTCCACCATAAAGTGGCTGAGTGATGGTCCGGGGCCACCGCATGAATTCCGCTCCGCGGGCGGCACGGTCAAAAATATTTGGATCATTGCCGCCGTAGTAATAGACCTGCCCCGCGCGCGTGTATTGATATTGCGCCGGCTCATAAAACATCTGGGCCTGCGCCGACCCGGCACTGACTGGCAGGAACAACAGGAACACAATCAGCCGGACATTTCCACACAGCATGTTTTACTCCTATCGAATGACCCCACAAGTTACCGCGCTGCGGCACTGCCCTGCGACGTTAAACTGCAACACATTCAAGTGGCTTGCAGCTCGGCACGTCTTTCTCGCAGGGCCAATGCAGTTATATGATTTATCCGGAACTATTTGCGCGGATTACCAGCCCCGCCGCGACTTTCAGATGGGCCACGATCGCAGTGCTTTGAGATCATTCACCCGTAAGACTGCGATCGCGCCCGTGGGCGTCATTGTAGCGCGGGCCCACCCCCCAATGCAGTTTTTCTGCCAGCGTACGCCATTGTCGAGCAGTTGGATTTTCCACCAGTTGCACGCGGTGGGGGCTGCGTCGAATGATTAACCGCTCATTCTTATACAGCGGGGTGCTGGTTTGCCCGTCGCAGAAAAGCGTAGTCCCCGCATTCACGCGATGGGCATGAATCACGACGATGCTGTTCATCGAAATCACCACCGGGCGAAACGACAAGCTGTGCGGGCACAGGGGGGTGATGCACATGGCCTCAACATCCGCATTGATGATCGGTCCACCAGCCGACACGTTGTAGGCCGTCGACCCGGCAGCTGTCGCGATAATCACCCCGTCCCCTGAATAATGCACCCCGCCTTCGCCATCGGTACCGATTTCAAGGTCGATCATCCGAAACGGCGGCCCGGCAGTGACCACGGCGTCGTTGAGCGCCGTCGCCGCAAATCGAGCCGAACCGGCGATTCCGGCACGATCATCAAACGGGCAATCAACCCCGGCGGGAAGAACGGAGGCTTCGATCAACTGTCGCCATACAGTGATTAATCGACCAGCGAGAAATAACTCAAATTGCTGCTGGAATTCCTCGGGCGTGAAGCTTGCCAGAAAACCCAACCGGCCAAAATTGACGCCCATGACTGGCGTTTGTTTGCCGCGCAACCGTCGCGCAACCGACAGCAATGTGCCATCCCCCCCCAGCACGAGCACCACATCTGCTGCATCGTCAATTGCATCGGGCTTGGTTTCGCCATCGATCCCCAGCACTTCCACGCGCTGTCGGAGCCACGGCAGCCATCGGTCGACGGCGGGTTTGACATCATCTTTGGCGAGGTTGGCGATGATCTGAACGCGCATGGAATTGGTTTCGAATGGCAACAAAAAGGTCGGCGCGAGGACGACCGGGTGATCGACGGCACAAGACCAATACTGCTGAGGGCTGCTTCGTTTCCGACCTGACCCGGTTCACAGCCGATCCTTGCATCGGACCCGGCCGTCCATCGCGACGACCAGATGGTGGATGTTGTACCACGACACACGGTGGGGCTAAAGCGCTAACGCCCAAACTCGCGTTCCGCTTTTCTCAACTCATTGTTGAACCGCTGCCCCATACAGGTACACTCACCGCCCACGTTTTGCCAAGGAGCCCGATTGATCGTGAAATTCGAAAAAAAAATAGTCCTGATGGGATATGGTGCGGTCGCCCAATGCACGTTGCCCGTTCTCGAAAAGCTCGTTGAAGTTCCGCTGAACCAGATAACCGTGATGGATTTCGAAGATCGACGCCAAAGCTTGACTCCGTGGATCAAAAAGGGTGTGAAATTTGTCCGCCAGCGGGTTGAGCGAGGTAACCTCGACGCGGTATTAAATCGGCATCTCGGTGCGGGTGATCTGCTGATTGATCTTGCCTGGAACATCGACTGCTGCGAGCTATTGCAGTGGTGCCATGATCATGGCGTGCTTTACATCAACACGTCTGTGGAGGTTTGGGATCCATACGAGGGGGCTGCCAACAAGCACCCGACCCAGCGCACGCTGTATTGGCGCCACATGAATGTGCGTCGCCTGGTCTCTTCGTGGGGCGACAGATCCCCCACCGCCGTTCTGGAACATGGTGCAAACCCCGGACTGATTTCACATTTCACCAAGCAGGGTTTGCTGGACATCGCCGCCCGCGCGCTGCGCGACAAAAAATTCAAAGACACGGCCGCTAAAAAAATCGAGCTCCTGGCAGCCGATCAGGTCTTCAATGAGCTGGCCCAGGCCCTGGACGTGAAGGTGATTCATTGCTCAGAGCGCGACACACAGATCACCAATCGCCCCAAGGAGGTTGACGAATTTGTCAATACCTGGAGTGTTGAAGGGTTCCGCGAGGAAGGCACGACCACCGCCGAAATGGGCTGGGGCACGCATGAAAAAACCCTTCCAAAGCTGGCATTCAAACATAAAGAGGGTCCGAAAAACCAGATTTGTTTAGCCCGCATGGGGATCAATACCTGGGTGCGAAGCTGGGTGCCCAATTACTCGATCACCGGCATGGTCGTGCGCCATGGAGAAGCATTCACCATCTCGGATCACTTGACCGTGTGGGACAAAAAGAAGGCCGTGTATCGCCCCACCGTGCATTACGCGTACTGCCCCGCTGATGTGGCTATCGCAAGCCTCAATGAGCTGCGCGGTTACGACTACCAGCTTCCGGCGCGCGTGCGCATTATGAACGATGAAATCACTCATGGATCCGACATCCTGGGCGCACTGATCATGGGTCACCCGTATAACTCCTGGTGGACCGGTAGCGACCTGTCCATCGAGCAATCGCGCGAGCTCGTTCCCCACCAAAATGCCACCACTATGCAGGTTGCAATCTCCGTAGTGGCAGCTTCGATGTGGATGATGAAAAACCCCCAGCGTGGCGTGGTGGTGCCGGATGATTTGCCTCACGATTTCATTCTGAAAATCGCCAAACCGTATTTGGGGAAATACATATCAGCACCTTCAGACTGGACTCCGCTAAAGGGTTATGAAAATGCTTTTGAGCAGTTCAACCAGCCCGACCTGGACCTGGATGATCCGTGGCAATTCAAGAATTTTCTGGTGACGGATACCAGGCAGTAAGCACGATCGGCCGGTAGTCGAACAAAGGAGCGCCATGATCAGCCAGACAAAGCTGCGTAAGCTTGCCCGTGAACATGGCACACCGTTGTTTATAGTGGATCATGCGGAGTTGAAAAAGAATTTCGCGCAGTTCAAAAAGTACCTGCCGCGCGTTCAGCCGTATTACGCGGTGAAGGCAAATCCCGCTCCGGAAATAGTGCGCACCCTTTACACCGCCGGTGCCAGTTTCGACGTCGCATCTATGCCGGAGTTCGAGATCGTTTTTGAAAACATACGCGATCTGCCCGCCCGCCAACGTCAAGAATTTATTTGGGACAAGATCATTTACGCCAACCCGATTAAGGCAATCGGTACTCTGCAAGAGCTGGATCAATACAAGCCGCTGGTGACTTATGACAACGTGCATGAGATTCAGAAAGTTGCGCGGTACGCTCCCCATGCGGGAATGGCGTTGCGGCTCAAGGTGCCCAACACCGGGGCAATGGTGGAGCTTTCCAGCAAATTCGGCGCGGCTCCTGGTGAAGCCGTCGATCTGATTTTGGCTGCCACCAAGGCTGGGCTGGGCGTGGAGGGGCTGAGCTTCCATGTTGGCAGCCAATGCAACAATTTTGAAAACTATGTGCAGGCGCTCAACCTGTCAGCCAGCATTTTCAAGGAATCCGAAAGCCGCGGCGTAAAGCTAAAACTATTAGACATTGGTGGTGGTTTTCCCGCGCACTACGAAGGGGAAAATGTCCAACCCTTCCGCGTTTTGGCGCACAAGATCAATTCAGAATTGCAGCGCCTGTTCGCTCCCGACATTGAAATCCTCGCTGAGCCCGGCCGCTTTATGGTTGCCAGTGCTGCGACGCTGGTTGCGAGCATTATTGGAAAAGCGGTGCGCGACGGACGCCTTTGTTATTACATCGATGACGGCGTTTATCACACGTTTTCCGGAATCATCTTTGACCACTGCAAATATCACCTCAAAGCTCTGCGGCAGGATCAAAAATCCGGCACTCAAATCTGTGCCGTGTTCGGGCCCACTTGTGATGCACTCGATACCATATCCCTGGCGGAAGATCTCCCCGGCGACCTGGATCTGGGCGACCTGCTCTATAGCCCCAACATTGGCGCTTACAGCCAGGCCTCCAGTACTTATTTCAACGGTTTTCCGCCTGCTAAAGTGATTCATGTCAATCAATGATTGAATTTGTGGATAACTCCATTGTCCCGCCGCCTTTTCACAAAACGCTAGCACGACCATAACACACCGCCTAATGCCGCTTAGGATGCGCACACCACAACCGATGGTGTGGATAACCCGTCGCGAACGGATTATTACTTGGATATTCGGACGTGGAGTTGTATTTTATTTTTGTCGTCGAGAAGCGGTGGATAGAACGTGCAAAACAGGCCCTGCCGGTATGACTTACCGAATGATTGCCATCGATTTGGACGGAACGCTGCTCGGGCCCGATGGCGATGTCACTCCGCGAACACGGGGTGCAGTTCATGCAGTGCTTAGGGCCGGGCTTTTTGTGTGTTTCGCCACCGGCCGAAATTACACCGAAAGCCGCACGGTACTCGATGCCGTAGCCCATTATGACTCGGCGGTGTTCGCCGGTGGTGCCATGGTGATCGACACCCGAGAGCACCTCACGCTGCACCGGACCATAATGCAGCCTGCCTTGGCGCGGCAGATCAGCGCCTGGCTTGAAGATTCCGGTCATTGTGTTCTGGCGCTGCAAGACCGTGCGACGGCTGGAATCGACTACCTTGTCAGCGACGCGGTTGAGATGAACGGTGAGACCCGGCTCTGGATGGAACGCACCCGATCGCGACTCCAGCATGTGAACAACCTGCGGGATCACATTCATGAGCACACGATCCGGCTTGGCATCGTCGCCGATCCGAATGTGGTGAACGAAGTGCAATCACAGCTGCGCATCGAATTTAACGAGCGGATACTTTGCCAGAACCTTGCGGTCACGGCCGCCAATGTAAATGTGCTGGAAATTTTTGATCCTGCGGTCAACAAATGGCAGGGCATCCTGCATGTAGCCCGTCGGCATGGGGTTGCCGCAGAAGAGATCGTAGCCATCGGTGATGACGTCAACGATCTTCCGATGCTTGCCAATGCGGGGCTTGGTGTAGCCATGGGTAATGCCCGCCCTGAAGTGAAGGCAGTGGCTAAGCGGGTGATCAATCGAAATGACCAGGACGGCCTGGCGGAGTTTCTCGAAGAGCTATTGGCGGGGCATGCGGTTGAACCGATCAGCGCGCCCTCGTTAGAAACAGCCTAGCTCATGCGGCAGGAGGTCCGCTGTCCTAAACAGGGAAGGTGCGAAAGGATTCGCAAAAATCCACGACCGGCAAGCTGGATGCTTGCCGGTCGTTTTTTGGTCATCACCGGGAATCGCCGAACAGGTTTGCACCTACTGCCCTTCCCACAAATACATCAGCCGAGGAGTCGTCAATTCGTGCAGGTCGGCCTGGGTCATGTTGATGTTGACCCCATTGATATTCACCCCGGTGCCGCCAGAAAACGTCGCATCACCGCGCTGCAGCAGGGTGAAAATGCTGGGTGGTGGATCGCCATACTCGACAACATGCGGGGAGCTTAGGCCCGCCACTGATGCCGTGTATTTCACAACGTCTTCGAAATAACCTTTGTCGTTATCGATCAATCCCAACTGGAGCGCCATATTCGCGGGGTAGGCTTTCCCGTTCGCGATCTCTTTCATGGGCTGTGTGAGCTTTGCGCCCCGGCCCGCTTTCACCCGGTCAAGAAACTTTTCATAGGCATCATCGACCAGTGTTTGCAGGTACATATCCACGTTGGCATCCGGCTCGCGGAACATCGACTCGACATGCTTGTACCCATCCTTGGGCGCGGTGAGGCTGTTCTCCCGTACCCCCAATTTTTCAGCCAGGTTGTGCAGATTAAATCGCTCCCAGACAACGCCGATATTGCCAGTTGTGGTCGTGGGCTCGGCGAAAATATATTCCCCCGCGCAGGCGATGTAATACCCGCCACTGGTGGCCATGGAACCCATCCGGACAATGACGTGCATCGCCGGGTGCGTCTTGCGGAATTGCAGGATGCGATGATTGATGTCATCGGAAGCTGACACTTCGCCGCCTGGGGTGTCGATCGAAAGGACAATCGCCTTGACCTGTTGATCGTTCTCAGCCTGCTCCAGATAACGCTGAAAACGGTTCGCGGATTGGGAGGTGATCACACCCTTGATCGGGATCACGGCGATCTTATCGCTGTTGCCATTCATGACAGTGGTTTCGATAGTCGGCGTTGAACCACCGGCTCGAGTCCCCAGCAACCATACGCCGTTCACGAGCAGCGAAGCGACGAGTCCCAGCACCAGGAAGACGATAAAAACTGTGCGCCAGGCAGAACGATGCGGCCTGGGGGCTTGAAAGCCGGGAGGCATGGCACCGAAGGGAATCGCTCCGGGTGGTAAGCTACCGGGCATCTGCCCAAACATCAGAGGGCCCGTCATGGGCCATTGCCCCGGCCTCGGCATCTGCAACGGAGGCACAGCACCCGTCGCTCCGGGAATATCCTGAAAAGATGGACCGCTGCCCGACGTACTGCCCCCAGAGAGTGGAACTGGCGGCTGCGCCGGTGGCATCTGTGTGCCGGGTTGCATAGTCGGCGATGGGGGCGGCAAAAATGCACCGCGCGGGTCGACAGGGTCTTGGCCTGGGGGTGGTTCGGGAATCATGGACATCTCAACTGCTTTCAAAAATTTGGTTTCGGACAGCTCAAAATCATTT
>JBBSFP010000130.1:0-7222 GCA_038238625.1 Tepidisphaerales bacterium | reverse complement strand
GGTAAGGACGACCATATTCCAACTTACTTTGTTCAATGAATTGCGAACCAGGATGAAAAAGCATGGGCATGCCCTGCTTTTCGGCTTCGGCGTACACGCGCATGGCGCGCGAATCGGTGGGATGAAAATCCTGGTTGGATGGGGAAATAATCACCCCACGCAGGTGTAGATCATTACGGGCAATTTTGATCTCAGCGGCGGCGTTCTTTTCAGTGGGGTCGATCCCGGCAAAACCGATCAGTTTTTTCGGAAATCGATTGACGTAATCGGCCACATATTGATTGGGGATTTCCGCGCGCAGGTAACGACTCTTAAACCCCAGCACAATCGACTTGTCCACTGCGGTGTTAGAGGCCCAATGGAAGTCCGCATCGGCAGCAGGAATTGATCGCCATACGCTGCGATTGGGGGCAACACGAGGTAATCGGCTGCGCGTTGGCTTTACGACCTCGCCCAAGTCGACTTGCCCCAACTGGTCTGGAGACTGCCAAACATGTGTATGACAATCAATGATCATAAGTTTCCCGGCCAAACATCAAGGATCAACGTCAACGTCCCCAGTAGCTTAAGGATTCACGCGCAAACGTCAAAGTAACCGTTGAATTCGCGCAGGTAATATAAGAATATCGGACTTAAACTCGGAAAACTTTGGCGGATGGGTGACCGTTAAAATTCCGCATGACCCGGAGTGCGGGGGAACGGGATCACGTCCCGAATATTCTGCATGCCGGTTGCGTAAAGAATGGTGCGTTCGAATCCCAGCCCAAAACCGGCATGTGGCACGGTTCCAAATCGGCGTAAATCTCGATACCAATTATAGTTAGATTTTTCAAGGTGCATCTCATCGAGCCGCGAATCGAGCACGTCGAGCCGTTCTTCGCGCTGCGAGCCACCGATGATCTCCCCAATCCCTGGGGCGAGCACATCCATGGCGGCAACAGTCTTCCCATCTTCGTTCATTCGCATGTAAAAAGCTTTGATCTCTTTCGGGTAGTTCATCACAACCACGGGCCGACCAATATATTCCTCAGTGAGCCAGCGCTCGTGTTCGCTTTGCAAATCCAAGCCCCATTGCACGGGGAATTCAAAAGTCTTCCCAGACTTTTGCAAAGCCGCGATGGCATCGGTGTAGCTTATGCGTTCGAAACTAGACTCGACGAATTTCTCCACTCGCTGGATGCACTCCTTATCAATCCGCTCAGCGAAAAATTTCATGTCATCGGGGCGATCGTTAAGAAGCGCCCGGAAGATGTATTGGAGAAAATCCTCCGCCAGATCGGCATCGGCGGCCAGATCGGCGAAGGCGATTTCCGGTTCCACCATCCAAAATTCTGCGAGGTGGCGGGGCGTGAATGACTGCTCGGCACGGAACGTTGGCCCAAAGGTGTAAACACGGCTCAAAGCCATGCAGTATGTTTCAACATTGAGCTGACCGGAAACAGTTAACGCCGCCTGTTTACCGAAAAAGTCCTGGGAGTAGTCGACCTGGCCATCGGCGGTGCGGGGCAAGTTGCTGGTATCAAGGGTAGACACGCGAAACATGGCCCCGGCGCCCTCGGCATCGGCGCAGGTGATGATCGGGGTGTGGATCCACACAAAACCCTGCTCATTAAAATACCGGTGTACAGCCATTGCCAATGCGTGCCGAACACGCGTCACCGCGCCAAAGGTGTTGGTACGTGGCCGAAGGTGTGCGACCTCGCGAAGATATTCAAAGCTGTGCTGCTTGGCCGAAATCGGGTAGGTGTCCGGGTTTTCAACCCAACCACATACTTGGATCTCATCGGCCTGCAGCTCGATGGATTGCCCTTTTCCTTGCGAAGCGACCAAGGTGCCCGTGGCGACCATCGAACAACCGGTAGTAAGCTTTTGAACCTGTTCCGCGTAGTTGGAAAGGGTGGAGGGTGCGACGATCTGAATACCGTCAAAGCATGATCCATCGTGCAGCAGAATAAACGAAAACCCCGCTTTCGAATCACGCCGCGTGCGAACCCAGCCCTTCGCTCGCACCGCGCTGCCCACGGGGACCTGGCCAGCCAAAGCATCGGCGATCCGAACGTCGAGATGCGGAGTTTGGCTCAAAGCGGTTTCATCCCTGAAATTTGCAGCCTAAATGTTTAAACCTAAATGTCGAGGGCTGAAGGAATTGTATGGTTAATCGGTGTCGTTGGTGGTTTTTTGCAGGATATGTCGACCCAGTTCCAGTCGCTGCAGCATCTGCTCCATATCGCCTGGGCGCTTTTGGGGCTTGGTGGAGATTGATTCGATGATCAGGTTGGAAATTACCGGCGGAATGCGCGGGTTAAGTTTAGACGGTGGATCGATCAGCACATCCAGTAGGAAGCTGTTCTCCCCCTGCTTGTTCACGTTATAGAGCGTTGGTATCGCCTTTCCGGTGAAAGCAAAATACATGGTCGCGCCGAGGTTGAAAACATCGGTCTGCTGCGTAACGGGGCGGCGATTGACCTGCTCGGGCGCGATGTAGTCCGGGGTCCCCTGAATGCGCTCCTTGATGGTTCCAATCTTGCATGACTGGCCATAATCGATGACCTTCACCGACCCACTTTCGCTGCGCATGATGTTGTTGGGTTTAATATCGCAGTGCACGTAGCCCATGGCGTGCATGGCCTTGAGACCGTCCGCGGCTTGTACGAACGCATCCACCAACTGTAGCAGATTGGTCGGGAGGCGTGACTCCAGCGATTGACCATCGAACAACTCCATGACCATGAATATTTCGGTCACCTTCATCAGCATGGAGCGCGTGATCTTTAAATCGATAGCACGGCGCAGATTCGGGTGGTTGAAGTTCTTAGAGATAGCAAATTCAGTCTCGACCTGCTCGATAAACCGCACATCCTTGGTGTCACGTCGAATGACGTGCTTCAGAGCGTAAGTGCGGCGGGTCACTGGATCCAGGACGGCGTAAATCGTGCTGCGCGCTCCCTCTCCGAGCTTTTCGATGATTTCATAATTCAGAAGTTTTTCAGCCATGAACGCACGACCGTCCGCAGGCGCGCGGGGATTTTATGTGCAAGCGCCCAATTGCTCGATGCCCCTGATCGTCTCCGAAAGATCGCTGCCACCGATTGAATATAGAAACAGAAAATGCGAAGACGTGCCAGATAATGTCAACCCGCAAAACAACGCGGTTGCCAACTGCATTGACGGCATCTGCGCCATCGATCGGCGCCACCAATGTCGACGAAGATCCCACGCCCGGTAACTTAGTTCAAATGCCAGAAATGAGCAAGCGAAGTGACAATGTGATGAGCGATGGGCAGCCAATCACATTCAATGCTGTGGGCCGAACACCTGCCCCAGCGATTGCTACTTGGCGGCGCGGGAGGGTAGCAGCAGTTTCTGAAAGTCACTGGCCGGAAAGTAGTTCCCCACACTGAGCACGACGTTTCCTGAACTGACTTGGCACCGCCCCTGCAGCACGCGGACAAGCTGGGTCAGCCGCGCGTATTGCATCGGGTTGGGCGTGGTCTGATCGAAATCACCGGCCAGGCAGATACTGATGCAGGCGGCATCCATGACCGATCCCGCGGGCGAACCCATCGGGGCCCCGGCGCCGCGCTGCTCATTCCAGCGGGGACCAATGAGCAGCTCGCCTTCGGCACCCCCATCGCCGTTAGAGATAACGAAGTGATCGACCATGCCATCCCCGCCCTTGGTCACGGCGCTGACATCTCCAACCGGAGAATGACTCTGGTGGATGTAAATATAGCGCCAGCGGTTGGGGACGACGGGCGTGCGGGTATCGAAAAGCGTTTCGGCGGTGGCGGGATTGTCCAGCGCGTAGAGGCTTCCAACCGCACCTGGTGCCAGCGGAGGTGGAGCAATCAAGATAAACAGGAAGCTTGTCAGGCCCAAAACCACCAGCAGGCTGCTAAAAACCACCACCTTGCGCTTATTGATGCGTGCTTCTTCCATCACTTTGCGAGACGGTGTCTTGCCCGATGCGCGCGCACGCGGATTGGCCAACATCTGCTTCGGTTTGGAAAGGGTGGTCCCGGATGTGACGAAAAATGCCATGGCGTCGTCCGATAAAAAAACCTGCTGCGCCAGAATGATCGGGTCATTGACCGGTTCCGCTTTAATACAGCGGCATCAATGCGAGAAAAATTCGGTCCCGCCGAAGTGGAGATCGCCGGTGAGCTGATCGCATCGCGGTGATCGTGCGTGACTGAAAAACAGCGCCGGCCGATGAACGCGAGGCGGCTTTGGGCATATGCCGCTTTGGCAATCGCTACATCGGCGCGCGCCAGGTGGAGCCCCCAGTTTCTTAATGCAAATCAGTAATCTGGTGGTTATGGGGCAGGGAGAAGTTGGCGCAGTTCAGCATCCGAAACATCGCGATAGGTGCCCCCCGAAAGCTGCGCTGCCTTTACCATCTCAGGCAACTGCTCATCGAGACCGAGCGTGAAAAGCAACACTCTCGCGCTGGCGTGCGCGGCGGATTTAACCTGCGCAGCAAACCCGGAATCCACGCGTTTGGCGGTAACAATGATGATCGCAGCCGGGTGCAACGTTACCGCTTTCTTAAGCGCACCGACCACCTCGCTTTGGCCAGATGCGTACACGGTGTCGGTGAACTGCGCCAAACCGGCTAGGCCAGGTTTATCGGCCGATGCCATGCCCGTGGCAGGGTAGAACAGGTCGGGTTTTTTATTGTCATTATTCCAGAAAATAACGGCAAATTTTTTCTTCGACCCCAGGCTTTCAGCGGATTGCTGCAGCGCGATCTTAATGTCGTCAAAACGTGATGCCGAAGCATTGCCGTGATCAACCACGTAAACCACCGACGCGTAGGGGGCAAGATCGGTACCCAGAAATTGCGGCTGCGCATTAGCGGGGGCGGAAACATGCACCGGGGGGGCGGGGGTAGATTCATGGGCCGTCAGAGAGGGGTTCGGTACGGGCCCCACGGGTGTAGGGGTGGGTGAAACCCCAATCGGGTTGTTGACCAGTTGGCCGGAGCTCGATGGTTTTGGTGCCGCCGATTTCCCTGCATTGCTTGCCATCCAGACGACGGTCCCCAAAAGCAACAGGATTACGACGCCCGCAGCACTCAGCAGGAATATCAGCTTCCGGCTGCCTCCTGGTTGACTTTGCGAGCTTGGGCCCATGCGGCCCGTTCGCGCCGACGACAAACCGCTGCCCGAAAGCCCGCTGCTCGCCACTGCATCCGCCAGCCCGTCCAGCCCGGCCGTGCCGCTGGGGATCGAACGAGCACTGCTATACAGCGCCTTGGCCTGCGCGGTCACAACGCCACCGTTTTCAGAAGCGTTTCCTTTTAAATGAGTGGGAACCGTTTGGATCGTTCCACAGAATTGGCATCGGCACACGCCGCCGGCGAACGCGTCGTCGATGGAAAGATTTGATTTACAACTGGTGCAATTCAGCGAAATCATTCGCGATATCCCGTCCGCAACGACCCACGCTACAATCGATTCTATCTCACTTTTTGCAAAGATGCGAGATTTTGTTTAAGCAAAAAGCCCGTCGGATCAGGTCAGGTGATGCGATGCATAGAGCCTCTTCAGTGCATAGATGGTTGCCAAAGATAGTAAAAGCCGGTGGTCAAGTATTGCCCGCTACCGGGGAGGCTTAGTTGTAATGTGTTGGTCATTGGCTGAAGCGGATCTTGATGGGCATAGATTGAACCCCCATAACCATGCGGCCGGCGATAGATCACGATTGCAGCATTCGGAGCATGGGCAATTTGTCGCGCCAAAGCCAGGGCATCCTGCAACAGGCCCGTTTGATCAGCCAAGCCAAGCTTGACCGCATCCTCACCCGTAAATACTCGCCCGCTGAAAACCCCCGAATAGTCCCCCGGCATGGGTTGCGGAGGGCCTTGCTCCTTTAATGGCCGATGGTCACGCACCACTTTGGTAAATCGCAGGAAGTATTGGTCCACCATCGTCTGCATCACCGTGGTTTCATTACCGGTGGCATGTTTGAAGGGTGATCCCATTTCCTTCAACGGCCCGCTGACGACAGCACCAGCATGAATTCCCCAATGATCCAGCAAGTCCTTGAATTCGATAGTTTGAAAAATCACACCGATGCTTCCGACCAGGCTCGTAGGATGCGCTACGATTTTGTCCGCAGCGCAAGCCAGGTAATACGCGCCGCTGGCGCAGATTTCCTGAGTCGATGCAATCACAGGTTTGTGCGTCTTCTCTTTAAAACGCACCAACATTTCATACATCGTATCGGAGGTGGTTACGGTTCCGCCGGGCGAATTGATCCGCAGGACTACGGCCTTCACACTCTGATCTTTTTCCGCCTGGTTTAGCTGTTGCGTGAAAAGGCTCAGGCTGTTTTCGGTGCCTTGGAGAAATCCGCCCTTAGGGGCATCGATCAGCATTCCTTCGATCTGGATGATGGCAATCTTTCCTGAATTTAACCCCTTTCCATCCTCAACCGTTTCTTCCGCCAGGGCGCGCGTATTTTGCACGGGGGTGATCAAAAAACTGGGGATCCCGCAGCCAGCGAGAGCCAGACACAGCAAGATGACTGCGGCACGCGGCGATAAAGACATGACCATCCTTCTGAAAGACTCGGGCACGCACGGGATACTATAATCATTAACAACGCCCGGCCACCGAAGCGGATTCTAATCATGCCCTACCGCGTGAGCCAAGATCAATTCTCCGTGTTGGTGGAAAAAGCCCTCGCTGATCTCCCCCCTGAGTTCGCGGAATTTATCGAAGAAGTACCGATCGAGATCTGTCCCCAGGCGACGCCGCGACAGCGCGCGTTGGTAGGTTTATCAGACGATCGGCAACTACTGCTAGGGCTTTATCGGGGCCGAATGCGCACCACGCGAAGCGTCGAAGATTCCGGACGTTTGCCTGATGTCATTTACATTTTTCAACTCGATATTGAGCGGATGTGCAGCAGTGAGATAGAGCTGGTCCGCCAGGTCCGCAAAACCGTCCTGCATGAGATCGGGCATCATTTTGGAATGTCTGAGCAGGATTTGGAAAGGCTCGGTTATGGATAAATTTCCAGGTCCTAATAACTTAGAACGCACAATTTTCCAAATCTTAACATCAAAAAAGCATGAAGATGATGTGGAGAGGATGACTCTTTATTAGAATATCGCCCCCAATTAGAACGCATTCACCGGTCGCTTTTCCACTTGGCGAAGTGTTCAACCGAACGTTGCATACCATGCAGAGCTTGTACACTTGCGGAAGTATGC
>JBBSFP010000129.1:0-7230 GCA_038238625.1 Tepidisphaerales bacterium | reverse complement strand
GTTCGCGTCGTTGTTCCTCGTCAATCGCCACGTTCGGGGCCACTCGCATCTTCGCTCCTGTTGGAATAGGAGCAGTATATAGCCGAATTGTTTATGTATGATTATTTGCGGCGAGGTAGACTAGCGGACTACGAGAAATGCGGCAAGCCGACTTGGGGGAGCGACGATTTGCCAGCGGGGCAAGGGGCGGCCGGGATATTTCATGTGAGATTTGCGGGGCCTGGGCTATTTTCTTAAGAGTCTGCGGTTTTTTGTTTGTCCCCCACGCGACGCTTGATGGCAGAAGAAACTCAAGAAGCCATTGTTCAACTGCTCACCGGCATTCAGGGGAGGCTCTATGCCTACATCATGGCCTTGCTGCCGGATGGACAGCGGGCAGCAGATGTTTTGCAGGAGACCAACCTCGTCCTGTGGCGGCGGATGAAAGATTACCAGGCGGTCACCAACTTCGGCTGGTGTGCTGCGAAGTTGGCGCACTTACAGGTATTGGAGTATCGCAAAAAACAAAGGCAGGATCGCGTCTTGTTTGATGAAGGGCTGCTTGGGGACATTGCCGTGGAAGCCACCGGACTCATCGAGCGTGAAAATGATTGGCAGGAGGCGTTTCGGCATTGCCTGGGTTCGCTGCGGCCGGAGGATCGGGCCCTGGTGGATCAGCGGTATCGTGGGGAATTAAGCGTGCAGCAGATGGCTGAAAAGCTAAAGCGAACCGCCGGGGCGCTGTCGCAGCAGCTTTATCGCATCCGGCAAAGCATCCAGCAGTGCATGGAAATGCGGCTTGCAGGCAGGGAACGGTGAAGCGTGAGTGAAAGCGATAAAAATTCCGCGGCTGATCCAATGGCACCCCTGATGGCAGCCCTATGTGACCGCGCGCTGAGCAGTGATGAGGCGGCGGAACTGGCGCTGCTGCTGCAGCAATCGACAGCGATTCGACAACGTTACGCAGAACATATGGCGATCCACGCGATGCTGGTCTGGAGGCATGCCGCGCCACTGGCTGGCCTGCCACCGGCGCTTTCCGGGCAGACCCGCGACGAGGAGATTAGCGGGGAGATCGATGAGCCATTGGCCCTGCCAAAAATCCGCGGCGGCGACTGGCGAATCAATCCGCGTGTTCGTTACCTGATGTATGCCGCGGCGGCGTTGGTGCTGATTGGGATCAGTGTTTTACCGTTGATGAGAAAATCCGGTAAACAATCAGCTCCCGTTGCCGGACAGGCGGAGCCCAGGGCGGCCGAAGTTGCAACGGTGGTATCATCAACCGAAGCGACGTGGGCGGTTGGTGCAGCAGCGCTGGGGGTAGGCGCTCGGTTGCCCGTGGGGCGATTGCGTTTAAACGTGGGGGAAGTGGAATTGCGTTTTGATTCTGGCGCTCAGGTGTGGCTGCGCGGGCCAGCCGATTTTGACTTGCAATCGCGCAATCGGGCACGCCTGGAGAGCGGGCAGTTGCTGGCAAGGGTACCCGTTGAGGCCCGGGGGTTTGCGATTGATGTGCCGGGGTTGACGGTGATCGACCTGGGGACGGAATTCGGATTATTGGTGGATCAGACGGGGCAATCCCAGGTGCATGTGCTGGCAGGCCGCGTTGAAGTACAGACGGTGCGTCCCGCTGAAAAGCCGTTGCAATTGTTGGCCGGTGAAGCGCGTCGGGGCGATGCGAACGGTGCGGTATCGCCGATCGTGGTGGATCGCGAAATGTTTGTCCCCAGCTTGCAACCCGGTCGGGTCACCTTTGAGGGTCGCCCCGAGGCAGAAACTCCGATGGCTGGTTTATATAAAGGGGTGAACTTTGACACGGATAATCCTTTTGGTTGGGGCACCAATCTATGGCTGGGCAGCGAAGCGTTGACGATTCACACCGATTCACGCGAGACGCAGGTTCTGACTTTTCGCCTGCCGCCTGGATGTGTGCTGAAGGATCTCACGATGCAATCGGATAAAGCCTCGGCCACGGTGGTCCTTTCATCGGATGGCAATCCGGATGTAAGCTTCTGCAACGTTGCGCCGGAATACCTGGCTTATCGCACCGGTTGGTCAAAGCCCGCATCACTGGTAACCGTGAGCGTCACCGCGTCTGAAGGCGCGCGGGCGTTGGACATCAAAGAGCTTCACTTTGGCCTTCCATAAAAAATTTTTTCAACGTCGCATTTTAATTTCTATCGTCCACGGGCGATTCCACCGCTTTTTTCAATTTGGAGTTGTTGATGAATCCCAGCCGCAAGCTCATCGGTCGAAACCGCGCGATCTCTCAGGCCCTTGCTGCGAAGGGTGTCGACGGAGGCGCGTCATTCGTAGAGTCGCTGGAATCGCGCACGTTGCTGTCGATCGCCCCGGCGACGCACTGGCCGGCTCACGCCGGACATACCACGGCCAGGCATGGCGCAGCCGGGAATGCCTCAACCAGGCACACATCGGTCGGGCGTGATGCCGCTGCCGTCACACCCAATTCCGCGCTGGTTGCGGGAACAGGTACGGGGCTCACCGGGCAATACTACAACGATGAAAGTTTCGGCACGCCCACGACCACGCGCGTTGATCCGATGGTGAACTTCAACTTCGGCACCAGTTCACCGGCAGCGGGGGTCAGCGGGCAAACATTCAGCGTTCGCTGGAGCGGGCAGGTTCAGCCCAGCTATAGCGAAACGTACACCTTCTACCTCGCCAGCCAGGGTGCCGACCAGTTGATCGTTAATGGCCAGCAGGTGGTGAGCGATCTTTACACGCACACTGCGGTGCAGGAGGCCAGCGGTACCATCACGCTGATGGCGGGGAAGCGATACAACATTCAAATTGATTATTTCCAGCAGAATGGTGCCGCCAGCGACAAGCTCTCGTGGTCGAGCGCCAGCCAGGCCAAACAGGTGATTCCCACGAGTCAGCTTTTCCCAGGCGTGGCGGTTACTAACGCAGCCTCGGCGGGTGTGACGGCCGGCGCGGGCACCACCGATCCATCGGAACATCAACTGGTCCGCACCAGCGGCAATGTGCTTTACGTCTTTGCCAACGGCAGCACCGCTTACCCGACCAATTCGGGCTCACATCTGCATGTATACAAGGCCCAGCAGGCGGGAACTGCCAGCAGTTTTACCGAGGTGGATGCCGCCCACGCGCCGGGCAACGAAGTGTTCACCGTCGATTCGGCCATCGATGGCAGCGACATCGTGCATGTGGTGTGGAACAATCGGCTGGGTGAAGTGAATTACGCGATCTTCGATACCAAGACCAACCTCTGGGGCGCGGTCACTAAGCTCGCGGTTAACAACTGGACCGATTTCAACCAAGGCGATCAGGGCGTGAACATTGCGCTGGATGCCAACGGCAAATCGCACGTTGTGTGGACTTACAAAGACAACGGCGGCACGCTGCATACTGATTACGCGAATAACGTCGGCGGAACCTGGAACGCGCCAGTGCGCGTCGATGATATCACCCTCAAAAATGCCATTCATCCGACGCTGGCGTTTGCCCCCAACGGGGATCTACTGCTGGCGTGGATCGACGGCACGGGAAACTACTCCGGCGATGGCATCGTTCGCACGCGGGTTCGGCATGCCAACGGAAGCTGGGATGCTTCGCAGGCGATCAACGACACCGCTTATGCCGGTCTGGATAACGGGCCTTCGCTGCTGATTACCAGCAATGGCACGCAGCACCTAACATTTAACAATAATCAGAATCAGATTCGTTATTGGTACAACAGCGGATCAGGCTGGAAGGGAGATCGCCAACCCGCTGTGGAAGAGACGCACGACCCGGTGCTGGGTCCGGATGGAAACGGCGGGCTTTACATTTATGGGCATGGCGCGCCGGCCGATGGATCGCAGGGTGGCTTTGGTCCGGACAAGTTTCGTTTCCATCTTGCCGCCGGTGGAACTTCCTGGGGGCCCTGGACGCGCATCGAAACCGGCCCGATGGATGATGCCAGCGGCGTGCGCTGGTCGCAATTCTTCTTCAATTTCCCCAAAACCGTTGACTACGCATCGTGGTATGACAACTACGGCAACACCGGTGCTACCAACGTTCCTTACACCCTCTATATTTCCACGGAGGGGGCCATCGGTGTTCCGGCAAACCCGACTGGCCTGGGCACGTCCGCAGTCGGTGCTCATCAGCTCACGCTGAACTGGACTGCGCCCGCAGGCAGTGTTAGCGGGTACAACGTCTATCGCGGGACGCTCAGCGGTGGACAATCCACCACGCCGATCAACATCGCGCCCATTACCACCAACACTTTCACTGATACCGGCCTGACTGCCGGCACCACCTACTGGTATTACGTTGAAGCGATCAATGCGGCGGGAACCAGCGATGCGTCAGCGGAAGTGAGCGCCATTACTGCTGCCGACAGCATGCTCCCCGCCGGGTGGACGGATATCGATATCAACGCCCCTGCGAAGAAGGGATCGGCCACGTTTGATGGCACCACCTGGACCGTGGCCGGCGGCGGCGCGGATATCTACGGCAAGGCCGACCAGTTTAATTTCGCTAATGAAACCGTCAGCGGCAGCCAGACCATCCTCGCCAAGGTCACTGGCATTACGAACACCAACGCATGGGCCAAGGCCGGGGTCATGTTCCGTGATTCCACCGCGCCGGGGAGCATCTTTGCCGATGTCGTTGCCACCGAGGCACAGGGCGTTAGTTTCCAGTGGCGATCGGTAACCGGGGGCAGCGCCAGCCGCACCACCGTAGCGGGTATTCCTGCTCCCTCACCAGCCAAACCGATTTGGGTAAAGCTGGTGAAATCGTCGAACACCTTCACCGCGTTTTACTCGACCAACGGCTCAAGCTACATGCAAATTGGGGTCGGCCAGTCGTTTGCTTTCACCAGTAACAATTTCCTTGCCGGACTTGCCGTCACCGCTAAGAACAACACCAAGCTGAACACGGCGACATTTACCGATGTGACGGTAACGGCTCCGGTGCAGCCGGGCACGTCAATCTTCACCACGCAAACCCCGGAAATGCCTGATGCCAGCGATGGTGTTTCCTATGAGCTGGGCACGAAGTTTCAATCTTCTGCGGGTGGGGCGATCAGCGCGATCCGCTACTATAAATCCCCCAGCGAGACCGGTACCCACATCGGGCGCATCTGGGATGCCACCGGGCACCAGTTGAGAAGTGTCACATTCACCAACGAAACCGCCAGCGGCTGGCAAACCGCCAACCTCTCCCTGCCATTGACTATTCTCGATCACGTCACTTACGTGGTGACCGTCAATGCAAATACTCACTTTGCAGACACCCATAACGGGTTGGCTAATTCGATCAGCAACAACCCTCTGTACACGGTGGCCGATGGAAACGATGGTGTTTACGGCACGGCCGGATTGTTCCCCACGAAGTCGTATCAAAACAGCAACTATTTCCGTGATGTGGTTTTTGTGCCGCGGGAAGCTTAACCCCGGCCTGATCGGCATGGGTAACAAACTGTACGTTTTGATCAACCTTTTTCGAGCAAGCTGTCGGCGAACGTAAGGGACACTTGGAACCGTGATGGCTTCGGTAAAGTGAAATTGACCGATATCCCAAGGCAATTACAGTATTCCTTGACGATGCTCAACCCCAGCCCGGCGCAGCCGTGGTCCGTGCGAGCCGAATCTTTTCGCCAGAACGGCTCGCACAGGTGAGTAAGGTCGGCATCGCTCAGAGATGCATTGGTGTTGCTGAATCGAGCTACCACGGTTTCGTTTTCGTTGAACGTTTCGATCAGGATCTCACCGCCGCACGGCGCGTGCTGGACTGCGTTTTGGAAGAGATTGCGAAAAATTTGAAACAGCATCCGGGGATCCGTTCGAACCCGATTGCAGGGACCGATTTTCTGCTCCACACGCAACTGCCTGGCAATGGCCATTGCCGCCGAAGAGGCCCAGGCATCGTGGATGATTTCGCCCAGATCGATGGTGCCAATTTGCAATTCCTGCATACCCAATTGCACGCGCATCAGGGAAAGCAGTGAGTCTACCGAGCCTTCCATTTGCCGGCCGATCAGCTGCGCTTCTGCTATGGCCGAAGCACCCGCTCCATTTTCGGGCCATTTTAGAGTCACGTCACAAAGCGACCGCAGCTCTGCAAGGGGCGTGCGCAGCTCGTGGGCCACATTGGAAGAGAATCTTTTTTCGCGAATGAAAGCTTCCTGCAGGCGATCGAGCAATGCGTTGAGTTTCGCAACGATGGGCTGAATTTCCAATGGTAAGCGGTCGGTCGAAAAACGATTCTGCAAAGTAGCGGGGCCGAGCCGACTGACTTCCTCAGCCAAGGTGCGCAGCGGTCGCAATCCCCGCCGGACCCCCCTGCTTACGATGGCGATAATTCCCACGGTAAGCACCACTGCTGCCGCAGCCAGGCCCAGTAGAAGCACGGTTAACGTCTGATCGATCGTCCTGCGATCATGGGCAACCACGAGGGTTACCGATTCTTGTGGAGCGGCATGCTGGCCGTGGCCAGGTTCATCCTGATCCTCTTCGCCGTAGATGGTCAAAACGCGGAGCGTCGCGCGCACGGATACGCTGCCCGGCAGCTTCAGATTTGAAAAACGGCGGTGGGTGATGTCAGGTTTTGGCAACGATGCGTCACCACTTTCTGGCGGCGTGAAGCGCGCCAGAGTGCTGCCATCGCTGCGCCAGAGTTGAAAGTAAAATCGGTCTTCATGGTGCGCCGACTGGCCTGGATCATTCCCCCCCGCCTGCAGCCGCAATTGTCCATCGTCGTCAAGGTGTACGGAATTTGAAATAGCATCGGCCTTGGCAAGCAGGGCAGTGTCCAAGGCATGTTCCAGCATTTCCTCAACAAAGAAATACAGCCCGGCACCCGCGCCCAGAATCAGAAGGGTCACTCCCGAAATCAAATGAACGACCAGCTTGGAACGGATGGATCTCACCGCAATATTGCCGCGCTGCTATGGGTTGATTCACCTGGATCAGCAGCACGATTGCCGTCGATCAGCACGTATCCCTGGCGGCGGCGGGTGAGAATATGTGAAGGCAGTTCAGGCGTGTCGATTTTTCGACGAAGGGCGCAGACGGCTGAATCGACTACGTTGCTCATGGGTTCAACACGGTCGTCGTAAATGTGATCCTCGATTTCTTTACGAGTGACCAATTCCCCAGCGCGCATCGCCAGATATTCCAGAAGTGCATATTCGCGCGGAAGCAGGGGAACGATCTTGCCCTTCTGCCGTGCAATTCGATTTGCGATATCCAGTTCCAGATCGTTAACGTTTAGAACGGG
>JBBSFP010000128.1:0-7233 GCA_038238625.1 Tepidisphaerales bacterium | reverse complement strand
GTGCTCGAGCATCAGCTCGAGGCCGATGCGCGCGTCACCAATGACCGGAATATCGACATCCACGTTCTTGCTGATCGAGCTTGGATCGATGTCGATGTGAATGATCTTGGCGTGTGGGGCAAAACTTTCGAGGTTTCCAGTTACACGGTCGTCGAAACGAGCGCCCACGCTGATGAGGCAATCGCATGCCTGCACCGCATAGTTGGCAAAGGCGCTTCCATGCATGCCAAGCATGTAGAGGCTCTTGGGGTCATGCTCATCGAACGCGCCCAGGCCCAGTAGGGTGGTCGTGCAGGGAAGGTTGGCCTTGTTGGCGACCCTGCGCAAAATATCTGATGCATTAGCGATGATTGCCCCACCGCCAACATACAAAATCGGGCGCTGGCTGCGGTTGATCAGCTCTGCTGCGGCTTCAGCCTGCCGGGCGTGCTTTGGATGGGTCCCGGCGCTTTGCTTTCGATGCAGGATATGCGGGCGTGGCGTGGCATCCACCTCTTCAGGGCATATTCCAGCGGTAATGTCCTTAGGCAGATCGATCACCACTGGCCCTGGACGGCCGCTGGTGGCGATTAAAAACCCTTCGTTAATTACGCGCGGTAGCTCGCGCAGGTCTTTCACCAGGTAATTCCACTTGGTGCAGGGACGGGTGATCCCAGTCACATCCGCTTCCTGAAAAGCGTCGTTGCCGATCACCTTGGTGGCCACCTGCCCACTGAAAACGATGATCGGGATCGAATCCATCTGCGCCGTGGCCAGGGGGGTCACCGTGTTGGTGGCACCGGGGCCGCTGGTTACGACGCAAATACCAGGTTTGCCGGTTGCGCGATAGTAGCCGTCAGCACAGTGCCCGCTGCCCTGTTCGTGTCGATTTAGAATGAACTTGGCCGGGCTGCGATAAAGCTCGTCAAACACCGGTAAAATTGCACCCCCGGGGTAGCCAAACATGACCTCAACCTTGTGCGGCCCGACCAGCATCTCGTGTAGGATTTGCGCCCCGGTTTTGCCTTTGAATTTTGGTTTGTCCGATACCTCAACATGTGAGGTAGCGAGTGAAGCAGCGGAGGATTTTGTAGTCGTCGACGAGCTCATGGCGATTATTCCTATTGCAGTCCCGCACGAAACTCAGATAGGTGCGGCTGATTGTCTTCGGCGCTAAGGCGATTGGGAAGCGCCCAAAATGATAAAATCCAACAGTTACCGGTGAAAACCCCAAAAGATCAGAGTGGAATCACAGGCAGCGGTAGCCCCCCGCACAGTAGGGCCGGTCGCAGCGGACGGTCGGTCAATCCCGACCGCACCCACCGTGGTGCCGGCCTAAGTAATTGCCGGAATCATTCTGATGATTGCACGATGCATACGCTGCCTTCTTTGGTGCTCCCCACGTCACACGGATGAAATAATACGCTAAAGCAGCGTAATGCGTCAAGGAAATGCAGTGCATTTCTGGCAGCGAAGTCCGCGCTCTTCAGTTGCTGGACAATTGGATGTCCGCCGTGCCAGGGGCGAAATCCATGTCTTCCCCGTCGAGATTGGGTGGCACATAACCAGGAAGTTTGCTGCGTTCGACCTCCTGGTGAAACGCGGTGATGGCACGTTCCTCGAGATCAAGTCGGCAGGCGGCGCTGATGGGATGGGCGATGTCGGCATGGAGTTTTACTCGGCCCGGGCGTCCGTGATCGCTGTTGCCCTGATTTTGATAGCGCTGGTGACGCTGCTCATTCAGCCGGGCCCCGCAACCGTTACAAAAGCGCGCGCGAAGGTGATTTTTTTCGCTGCAGCGCGGGCAATGATCGCAAAGTTTCCGCGAGGGCATCGCCAGGAAAAGGCCATCGTTCCCGTCGATGAGCTTCACGTCGCGGATGACAAAAGTGTTATCAAACGTGAGAGCACAAAAGGCCTTGAGTCGGTGGGTTCCTGGACTGGATTGACAAAGTTTGATTCGGATGTCCGTCAATTGCATGACGAGCCTTCTCTCGAGAGTTCCACTCTCGTCAAAGGGGATGTTGTGAGGGACAGGTCTCAGAGCAAGGCTCTGCACGGTATCCCAGCGCACACCCGCGCTTGTTTTATGAAATCTAAGACGCAATTCGAATGCACCCGCCAAAAGTGAATCCATCGGGTGGCCCCGTTTTGAGGTAACCCATTTGCTGATGGCTCATCTGGCGATGGCCCATTTGGAGATTGCACATCGGTGGCGAACGGATCGGTGAGCTGTTGTCACCGATCCGTGAGGACCACTATGGCGATGCCGACCAGCAGACATTTAACCCCACGGGGGGATTGAACAACTGCGGTGGCGGATGCAAGCCTGCTTGGCTTTTCAGAGATGCACAGTCATTGGGCATCACCGAATCAGAATGAAAATTCGCACCCATTGTACGAATGGTCCATTTCGACCAAGCTTTTCTTCCCTGCCTGCCTGGAGACAAAAACCCACACGTCACTTCAAGAGCTTCTAATACGCCAGGTCGTGAGATGCGTTGAGATCGGCCTCGATATTTGGTGAAAGTTCAATAGCCAGGCTCCGAAACCGGGGTAACGAGGCGGATCGATCCCTAGCCAGGCCATCGACAATTTCAGATGCCGATTGTGCTTCCGGGAGAGTGTCATAGAGCGTGAACAAACTGCTGCCACTGCCGCTCATGCGGATTGAACGTGCGAGTAATTCTTGCAAGGACTTACGGAGTACATCGAGTTCTGGTGCGATCGCGAATGCTGCTGGCTCCAAATCATTAATCAGCCGCTCCAAAAGTTTTTCCGACACCAGCGTGGACCATTGTGCGAAGTCAGGTTCGGGATCCAGCGGGGTTACATGAAAATTAGATGAAGCCAACAATCTGTCAAAGTGCCGGTAAACCGCCGGTGTGGGCATCAGGATTTCCGACAGGATCAACAAACCCCAGCGTGCCTTTTGTGGGGCCGGGGTGGGTCTGACGATTTCACCTCGGCCCCGGCAGATGCTGCTGGGGCCGTGGAAGAAAAACGGCAGATCGCTACCAAACCGCGCAGCCAAATGCGCCAACCGCGATGGCCTAAGCCCGGCGTTCCACAGCCGATTGAGTCCGCACAGTGCAGCTGCGCCATCGGAACTACCACCACCCAAACCGGCACCCATCGGGATGCATTTTCGCAGCTCGATGTGTACCGGAATCGGGGGGGTGGTCAGTTCGGTCGCTAGCGCCAGCCCGCAACGCATCACCAGATTGGTCGCATCACAGGCCAGCGTGGCGTCGTCGCAAGAGAGATTCACCAGCGGCGGGCCTTCCCAACCCGCCGCCGAAAATTTCAAACTGTCAAAGAGCGAAACGGTACACATCCACGACAACAGTGGATGGAACCCATTATCACCCGCCGGAGCGACGCGCAGGTGAAGGTTTATTTTTGCCGGGGCCCGGATTCGCATCGGCAGGTGAACTGCCTCTATGCCAGAGATCGAAGAAGACGTCATGGTCTGAAATTCCGCATGACGGCCTGCGATGTCAATGCGTCAAAATAGCGGGCCCGTATTCAAGATTTAATCATCGACTGCGAAGCAGATCGAGCGTGAAATGACTTTTACTTCCGATCAGGCGTGGGCGGATGCTCCGCAGCCGGCATAAGACGTGAGTGCCGAAACACGCATGACTGACTTGAAGAGAACATACCAAGCCGGTGAGACGAATCAAGAGAAAACTACCGAAGATTGATACTTTTTCGTGTGAACCGCTTTCTCCAACATGCACTTGCAGCGTCACCATGAATAGCGAACGGTGTATCGCACCGTTTTGATTTCACCGGCGGGGATTTCAATGGGGAAGCGGATGTTATGCGCATCGACTTTCTCGAACCGATCGCTGCTGCTGTTGATCTCCCACGTTGACCAGCGAAAGAGTGGTTCGCGCACCACGATTGCCACCGCATTTTTATCCGTGTTGTGCAATGTGATGACAATCGTTTCAACGATCGTGCGATCATCATCATGCACGATGATTTCGCTTTGCGTTCTTTCTGCTGACAAATCCGGCGCTGGGCCCATGGGGATCCGAAGCGGTTGATCAGCCTCGGTGGGACCGATGTTGAACTCTCCGAGCACTTCGTTCCCCATTTCAGTTGCAATGAAAATTTTCCCGCAGCCGCCAGGCAGCGGCGGGGTGGTGCCCTGCGATGTCCGGGTCGTAATTTCAAGGTAGGTATCGACGATTCGTTTCCCATCTTTGGGCGAAAAAGGGTTTGGGATTCTGTCCGGCCCATCGGCACCACGGTATACCGGCCCCAGGGCGTCATAAACGAACTGCTTCTGAGCAGGAAGCTTTTCACGATGTTTCAAAACCTCCACCTGCTTGCTCGCACCGTTTGAAATTGAAACCGGCGACGTCAAAACGTAACGCCTGGCCGCCGCAGCCTGGTCCGAAGCCCCTTCGATCAACTTGATCCTCGCGTCGACGAAAGATGCGCCGCTGGAATTTGTCAACATCACCCAGCCACTGATGTCCGCAGCGGTCATTTCCTTGCTTAGCTCAATGCGGTAATCGACCTTCCAGTCGATTTTGCTGGTTTCGTAAGTGACCTGCATTTTGTGCAGTCCCGGCTTTTCTGCGCGAATTTTCCATTCCAGTGTGGGCCGCGCCACTAAGCCATTGGGAAGGTCGAACAATTTTATCTCGGAGATGTCGTTGCCGCGCGGAACCATCTGTGCGGGTAGTTGCCTGTTTTCTGTCTGGATGACGTACATGTTTTGGTCGAACGCCAGCAAAGTGCCTTGCAGGGATTCCACTGACCGGGTCTTTTCATCTGGCAGGGGGGGCTGGCGGCGATTGATGATGATGGGGCGACCGATATAACGGGCCAAAAGCTTATCGGGGCTGGGTGCGTCGAATTCATAGCTTTGCTCCAGCACACGGGTCGAATCCGGTGCCGTCAGCGATTTGAAAAATGTCGTGGCAAAGTTCATCTCGGTCGGAATGTCGATCCACTTCACCTGGTTCATGCCGGCCTTTAAATCCACCAAACGCGTGTCAGTGACGCTGGCGAACCCACCCG
Source organism: Tepidisphaerales bacterium (assembly GCA_038238625.1). Lineage (GTDB taxonomy): Bacteria > Planctomycetota > Phycisphaerae > Tepidisphaerales > Tepidisphaeraceae > JBBSFP01. Next base: position 2,214 of record JBBSFP010000128.1, on the reverse strand, counting down.
AATCTTTCATGCTGGAATTTTTGTAGATGACCAGCACCTGATCGCTCTGACCCGGCGCAGGAAGTGGAACAGTTTGCGCCTCGTCGGCCATGGCGACTGCACATACCGACAGCAGCAGCGACGCGCAGGTGCAAATTCTCCTCATGAAAGCTCTCTCCTGCCGCACGGTGCATCGTGGGGATCCACCGGCGATCGCCACCGGCCCAAAAAATATCTACGGCTGCATCGGCTGGGGGGCTTTTCGGTCCTCGGCGATTTGCTGAAGTCGTTGGGCCAGAACGTTCATGTCTTTGAGCCGATCGACGGGGGCCATGCGGATGCATTCCATGACTAGATCTGACAAATTCTGTGGGATCTCCGAACGGATTTGAATGGGGGGAACGACCTGATCATCGGTGAGAAATAGCCTCTTGCTCTTGCGTACGGTAATCAACGTGGGAATGCGCCGACCCGTCAATGCCCAATAAAGGGTCGCGCCCACGTTAAACACGTCGGTGCGTACCGCCACGGGTTTCAGATCGACTTGCTCCGGGGCGATAAAATCGGGGGTCCCCTGGATGCGTTCTTTAACAGTACCTGCGGGGCAAGCCTGGCCGAGGTCGATGATCTTAATTTGACCCTCAGTGTTGACCAGGATATTGGCGGGCTTCATATCGCAGTGAATCAGCCGCTTCTGATGCAATGCATCCAGCGCCCGGGCAACCTGAATGAATATGTCGATGGTTTGGTCAATGGATCGTGGCTGAAAACGATCCAGCGGGGTTCCGTCGAAAAGCTCCATGACCAAGGCTGCAGACTTTACTTTGCGCAGGAACGTGCGGTCGTACTTGATGGCTATCGCCTTACGCAAGCCGGGGCTGGACACGTTTTTGGCCGCTTCATATTCGTTTTCCAGTTGATCCAGGAACCGCTGGTCTTTTTCATCCCGTTTGACAACATATTTTAAGACATAGGCTTTGCCGTCGGCTGGATCTGTAACAGAATAAATGGTGCTGGCGGCGCCCGTCCCTAATTGGCCGACGACATCATAGCCAAAAAGCTTCTTCGGCTCCGATGCGCTACCACCGTGAAATTGGCTGGTCAACGTGGCGATACATCACCTCAAATACACGGGTGTCAAATCGATGAATGGCGAACCTTGTCACAACCGATTGTAGCAATGTCCACTTCGAATCGGACGCCTGCGAGCCCCGATTGAGCACTGGCGTGAATCCTTGCCGGGTTTCAGGCCACTTCTGCACTGGGCGTCGGTGTCAGCGCGCCCAGGGCCCTGGCTGCCACTTTGATCGTCTGATTGATCACTTCTTCTGAATGCGAGGTGCTCACAAACCAGGTTTCATATTGTGAAGGGGGCAAATAAACCCCGCCGTTCAGCATGGCGTTGAAAAACTCGGCAAATGTGCGAGGGTCACAAGCGGTGGCATCGGTATAGTTTTGCACATGAGTTTCCGGTCGCCGGACAAAAAACACTCCCAGCATCGATCCTACGCGATTAACGGTAAGCGGAACGCCTGCTTCTGCGGCAGCCCGGCTTAATCCGGACGCCAGCGCGGAACTGCCCGTCTCCAGTTGGTTATAGCAGGATGGATCCTGCATTATTTCCAGCGTCGCCAGGCCCGCGGCCATTGCCAGCGGATTTCCGCTCAGGGTTCCAGCCTGATAAACACTCCCTGCCGGACTGACCATCTCCATGAGTTTTCTGGATCCGCAGTAAGCGCCAATAGGTAACCCGCCCCCGATCACTTTACCGAGCGTGGTGATATCAGGACGAATGTTATAAAGGGTTTGCGCCCCACCCCACCCTACGCGGAAACCGGTCATCACTTCGTCGAACACCAGCAGCGCGCCGTACCGGTCGCAAAGCGCCCGCAGACCGCTGAGGTATCCATCGACCGGTGGTATGAGGCCCATGTTGCCAGCGATCGGTTCCACCACGAAACAGGCAATATCATTCGGAGATTGCTCAAAAAGCCTGGCTGCGGCTTCGAGGTCGTTGAATGGCACCAGTAACGTATTTTGCGTAACAGCGATCGGAACGCCGGGGCTGCTTGGTGTACCGAAGGTCGTGGCACCGCTGCCGGCCTGCACCAGCAGGCTATCAGAGTGCCCGTGGTAGCAACCGATGCACTTGACGATGCGATCACGCCCAGTGGCTGCCCGCGCCAGGCGGAGGGCGCTCATGACTGCCTCGGTGCCGCTGTTGACGAAACGAAT
>JBBSFP010000127.1:0-7271 GCA_038238625.1 Tepidisphaerales bacterium | reverse complement strand
GGACGAAATGATCTGACATCAGGTGAAATGATAGGGTGCCCAGTGACGGGTAACAATTATAAAACGACGGCGGCTGATCACTTAAAATTCGGCCTTCAGGAGGCGCGCGTAGTGGCTGAATCGGGTTTTGGAAAGATCAGGTGCGGCCTCATTTTGGCGGACATGACAGCACCAAACCCTTTGACACGCATGAGATCTTCGGGCGTCTTGAACGCAGCGTCGTGGGCATGCACCGTGGCCCATTGCACGCGATAGCTGATGATCTGGCGGGCCCGCGTTTCACCCACGTCGGGCAACAGTGCCAACATTTCCCATGGGGCGGTGTTTGGATCGATCTTCAATTCGTATCCGCTGTTACCTTGCGGCGCGGGATCGGGAATGAACACGGGATGTCGAACCGCCATCGTGAGAAGATAAATTGATAGGACGAAGCATAACACCCCCAAAGCGGTTCGCTGGTCGCGGGCAGTCATCAAGCTCGTTCCATCAGGGTTTGCGCGGCACGGCACTAAAGGGGTGGAATTGCTTGCGCATTTCCTGCAATTTTTCGTAGGCGGGTTTCGGTTGGAAGGTGTCGGTGAACAAACCACCGCCGGGCATGTTGGGGTTGACATCCGCCAGGTCGCCCCAGGCGATGCTTTCGATAAAAGGTTTGCTCAAAGCGACCCGGTAAACGGCTTCCATCCACTCTGCCTGCAGGTAAGGATCCCACGGGCGATGCCAGCGACCCCCCTCGGCGGGATCGAGTCGGCCTTCGGATGCATCGGTCGAGTCCGGGGTCATGCGACCGGGCGCGCTGACGGCTGTTAAAAATACCGGTCGGCCCAGCGTGGAGAAACGATCCAGCATGCAGCTGATCTGGAAAAGATCACGCGCGAAGTTACCGCGCTTTGGAACCCCGATCTCAATCTCGAGGCCAAACCCCTCAAAATTGATACCCGCCTGGGCCACCATTTCTGCATAAAGCATGGGCGGCACGCTGGTCTTGGCGACGGAGTGAAATTCACCGAAGGGCTGGGTGATGGTAATGATGGTGCGGGCGTTGGGGAGCAGGTTTTTCACCTGCGCAACCAGCAGACGAGTGAGTTCAATAGTTTGTTCGAAACTCAGGGTGAAAGCGCTGTTGGTATATAGCCCGGCGCAGACGTTCCACACCGGAATGCCGCGCCGATAGCGGTGCACAATCTTCTGTACATACTGATACGCCATATCGCGCAGGGCATCGAAATCATGTTCCCAGATGAAAAGCCAGTGCGGCACCTCGGCTTCGCTGAGATTGACCAGCGGCCCGGCGATGATCGGAATACGTCGGGCGCTAAGGCTTTCGATCCAGCTATCCAGCGCGGCAGGATTGAATTCCTGCTCTTCAGGCTGAATCTTCTTCCACGGTGTGGGCAGCACGCAATAATCAAAATTCCCTAGCAGGGAGTCACGGTATTTCTGATTCTGGTTGTTGGTATCCACCCGGCAGCCAAAGATGTGTTTCACAAAACCGGTGGACGCTTTGCGGCGATTGATCAACAGCTCGCTGTGAAACGCAGCCAGGCTTTCGGACAGGTCCACCGCCATTTGCAACGATGCATCCGCCAGTTGTGACGCCGCCCCGGGTTCCTGCAGTTTGCCGAGCGCATCAGCAAACAGCATCTGGGCCTCGCGAAAACGCACTGTGAAACGGTCAACGCGCGGAAAATCAAAGAGGTTCCAGTCTTCAAGCTTCTGCACGATCTTCATGAGGCGAAGGCGAGCTAGTTCCACGTTCAAGATGTAGGCCGACGGGCGCGGCGGGAGACGGGTGGTCTCCATGATGAAGGTACCCAGTGGGCCCACATCCCACAGCAATGAAACCCCGGCGGCATGGTCATCGGTGCGATCCAGTACCAGCAGACCCTCCCGAAATACAACCTCCCCAGCGGTGGGAACGCTCTCAGGCCCCATCACGCACGCACCTGTCGGCGTGAAATTCAACAACCGGTTGCCTTCGCGATAAATCTCGAACTTGATCGGCATGTAGGCCGGCATTTTAGCAGACAACCCGCCGGGCACCAAAGTGCTTCAGACCAGAACAGCTGGAATCTACTCCCACATAAGGGGTTTGCAGGAATCTACACGCTGTGTAATCTCGTGGAGATGAGTAACCAGGCTTTTTTGCAGAGCGATTTACCCTTTCCAGTCCGCCGAGGAAAAGTGCGGGATGTCTATGACCTTGGCGAGCAGCTGCTCATCGTGGCAACCGACCGTATCAGCTCCTTCGATTGCGTCATGCCCAACGGCATCCCGGATAAGGGGAAAGTTCTAACCGCCTTGAGCCTCTTCTGGTTTGACCGGTTCACCGATGTGGAGAATCATCTTTTGGCCACGAATGTGCGGGATTACCCACCATCGCTCAACCCATTCGCCAAGGAACTGGAGGGGCGATCAATGCTGGTTAAAAAGGCGCGGGTTATTCCGATCGAATGCGTGGCGCGGGGATACCTGGCGGGGTCGGGTTGGAAAGAATATCAGACGACCCACCGGGTATGCGGGATCGGCTTGCCACCGGGTCTGCGCCAATGTGATGCACTTCCAGAAGCGATCTTCACGCCCGCCACCAAGGAGGAAAGCGGGCATGACATCAACATTGATTTTGCCGGGATGGTCGACCGGATTGGGAAGCAAATGGCCACGGATTTGCGTGACCGCACGATGTCGCTTTACCGCCGCGCCGCCGATTATGCGGCCACGCGGGGCGTGATCATCGCGGATACAAAATTTGAATTTGGTGCGTTGCCCGATGGGCGCGTGATCGTCATTGACGAAGTGCTGACACCGGATTCGAGCCGCTTTTGGCCGATGGATGGGTATCAACCCGGGCGTGATCAGCAGAGTTTTGACAAGCAGTTCGTGCGAAATTTCCTGGAAACGCAGGCCTGGGACAAGACACCCCCGGCACCCCAGCTGCCTGAAAGCGTAGTTGACGGAACTCGGCAGCGCTACATCGAAGCATACGAGCGCCTGACGGGGCGCGAATGGCATCACTAATAGCGTTTGTAGTTGACTGCGGAGGCGCGGGATTTCCATCACCCGGGGCCGTGGAATTCAACGTGGCGAATGTAGGGAGCGATGTACTTGAGCGGGAAGCCATCCTCGGTCCCGCACCAAAGCACGATCACACTGACCACCGCGAGTGAAAACAGGGCGACGGACAACAGTCCGGGAATGCTGGAAGTTCCCCAAGCGGAAAATGCGCGACGCCAGTAAGGCCAGTGCGCCGTTATCAGCAGAACGGCGAAAATGGTAAGCATCGCCTCCATGCTGCCCCGTTGCCAGTAGGCACCTCCGAGGTTCGTCCAAACCCCAAATTCATCGAATGTCATGGCCAGCACGATGCCATATAGGGTGGCTGTGATGACGTGGGCAGCTCCCGTTGGCCTGCACATGACCGCATACCCTGCCAGGACAGACAGAATGCAAAAACCATAGACAAAATGGTGCACATGCAACCCATTAATGTGGACGTAAAGTGATGGGATCTGGTGGCGCATGATCTGGAGCACGATCAACCTGCCCATTACGCAGCTAAGCGTGAAGGAAAGCAGCATCGTGTTGGCCGTGCGGTGGAGTGATGGATTGCTGTTAGCGCTTTTAGCAATAGCGCGCGGCGTATCCATTTGCTTATGTTGCACCGTTATGAAATCAGCCATGAGTGTCCCACTAAAACCTTTATAGCGGCAACCTGCGGGCGGTTGCCATAAACAGATCGTAGTTTCCGCGCATTTCCGTCAGCGAATCACCGCCAAATTTTTCCACCATCGCCCGTGCGACTTCGAACGCCACCACATTTTCCATGATTACGCTGGCCGCGGGTACGGCGCAGGCATCGGAGCGTTCGTGCCCGGCCTTGCTGGTTTGGCGTGTGTTCAGGTCGACGCTCTGCATTAACAACTGCGGGCCGAGCGTCGCGATCGGTTTTTTGCTGGCGCGCACCACGATCGGCTGGCCATTGGTCATGCCCCCTTCGAGTCCACCGGCGTTGTTGGTCTTGCGAACAAAGCCCAGCGTGGCTGATGCCTTTTGTTCAGGATCGAAAGAAATCTCGTCATGTACCTGCGATCCCGGCAGCATTGCCGTGCGCGCTCCCAAACCGATCTCCACCGCCTTAAACGCCTGAATGCTCATTACCGCCATTGCCAGGCGGGCATCAAGCTTCTGGTCGTACTGCACGCAGGTACCCAGCCCAGGTGGACACCCGTATACATGCGTCTCCAATTGGCCGCCGAGTGTGTCGCCAGCGGCTTTGGCCTTTTGAATTTCATCGCGCATGCGCGCTGCTGCAGCGCGATCCGGACATCCCACCCACTCGCGGAATAAATCCCCCTCATCGCGCAAATTACGGAGTATTTCGAGCGGCTGATTCCAGTCGATTTGAGCTGCCACCGGCCCGATTGACACCACGCAGCCGAATGCTTCGATTCCAAATTGGCGTAGCAGGCAACGACTGAGCGCCCCCGCCGCCACGCGCGCAGCGGTTTCGCGGGCGCTGGCGCGTTCCAATGTCTGCCGACAGTCGGTGGTAAGCCATTTGATTGATCCCGCCAGGTCCGCATGCCCGGGGCGCGGGCGATGCAGCGCGGGGGCGTCATCGAGCCGGGAATCTTTGTTGACAATTTCCAGCACGATGGGGGATCCGATGGTGTGTCCGCGCCGCACGCCGGATCGAATGTCGACAACATCGGTCTCGATTTTCTGCCGCCCACCGCGACCGTACCCACCCTGCCGTCGACGCAATTCGGCATTGATGAACGCCACGTCGACAGGAACCCCTTCGGGCATGCCCTCGATCATGGCCAGCAACGCCGGCCCATGCGATTCCCCCGCGGTTCGATACGTCAATGTAGCCATACCACTGCGATTTTAGAGTGTTTTCGGGTCTCCTGCCACTGCGATGCGAAGGGGTATGTTTATCGGACCCCTTCATGCACTGACTCCATAAAGACAAATTTCACCCCTTCGCTTATTCTTCGCCCGCATGGCAGACACCGTCATAGGATTCCTGGCATTCACCAGCGGTGCGTATGAGGGTGCCATCATCCGGGACATGCGTCTGGCCAACGCGCTTCATCGGCGTGGTTTCAAAGTCGTGGTTTATTGGATGATGGAATCCAACCGGTCGCTGGTCGACCCCGAAATCGCGCAACGCACCCTCTGCAGCGGGATGCGATATCACTTCCAAAAACCATCCGGCGTGATGGATGCACTGGGCAGATTGAGTCGAATATGGCCCACGCAGCGGCGACGGCGGTTCATGCAGGAGCATCCGGACTATATCAACCGCCTGATGAGCAACTGCTGCCGCGCAATTTGCGACGGCGATGAGGGCTTGTCTCAGCGTTTACTCAAATATATTAAGGCCGACGGCGTTACCCATCTGCTTCCGACCTTCGCGATGATCTGCCCATTTGCCCAACGGGCGGCGGAACTTAGCGGTTCATCGACATGGAAATACCTGGTCACATTCCAAGGCGAGGAGATTTTTGCGAACTTTGCCCAACGCATCGGACGGCTGGACGAATATCACGCCCGATTACGACACACGATCACCGGCTCGCCATGGCCGGCGGTGGCAGTCAGCCGCGATTACATCATGCGCCTCAGCGATGAGATGGGAATCGATGCGAGTCAGCTGCGCGCGATCTATCCGGGAATCGAATTACCTGAAGCTGCGCCTCATGCGACGACATTGTATGGCGATGGTTCCGCGAATCTCGATTTAGCGCGGTCGCCAGATTTTGCCCTGGTCAAAAAGATTTTCCCCACGCTGCGGCCCGATGTGCCAATCGTCACCTACCTGGGCCGGCACGATGCCGAAAAAGGGATTGACCTGCTGATCTATGCCGCCCGGATGGTGCGCGAGCGCGGACATCTACTGCAATTGGTCTGCGTGGGCGGTTCGAGTTTTGGCGACAATTACCGCGGGCTGTGCAAACAGATCGCCGAACATTTGCGGATGAACGACATCGTTTTTTGGAAGCGGCGCATCAGCGATGAGATGCGGGCAGCGATCTATCGCCTGAGCCGGGTGGTGGCCTATCCGTCCATCCATCGCGAGCCGTTCGGCATGGTTGCGGCCGAGGCAATGAGCCATGGCACCCCGGTGCTGGTCCCGGATCATGGCGGCATCCAGGAAATCATAGAAGCCAACGGCCAACGAGGTGGACTGACCTTCAAATCATGGGACAGTGGCGACCTGGCAGATCAATTAAATCGAATGCTCGCCGATGATGCGCTTTACCTGCAACTCAGCGCCAACACGCGCGGCCTGGCCGCAAATTTCAGTGTCGACCGCATGGCCGATCGAGTGCTGGAGCATATAGGACTACCCTCCACCGCCACGGCGAAGAGCGTGGTTTGAGCCCAGTTATCAAGGTAAACTCGTGAGCATGTTCGAACACTATATGGGCGAGCGACAAGCAGAAGGCTATAGCGATCCTCTGATGCGGCAGAGGTTTTACTCATGGCTGGAGCGCGTGCGGGCGTACACCTGCTGTTGACTGAGGGGAGGCGTGACCGGGCGGACAGTCGACGCCGAAGGCATATTGGATTTGACAGAAATCAGAAATTGAAACAATTATGGGGTTGGTATGTTCGATCTCCACTCGCGGTCATGGCGAGCGCTGTGCAGTACGCGAAATACGACCAATTTGTCGCCTTGCCTTACAAAGAAAACGCGATAGGGAAACCTGCGTGTAAGTATACGACGGGCTTCCGGCCTTCGGCGTAAACATGGAAAGCGAAATGGATTGGCTACTGCGATTGCAATGGCATCGTCAATGTCAGCCACAAACTCTCGACCAAGCCCCGGCCGTTGTTGTTCATACCAAATTGCGGCAGCAGCGATGTCGGCTTCTGCCCCTGCACGGACCAGGATCGTGTGCTTCACGACCGCAATCGGGCCAGGACCCTCGCCTTGACTGCGTGCCATGAACTGCCGGCATCGGGCGACGTCTCGTATTCCGCGATTGCGGCATCGAGCGCCTCGCAATCCTGCGGGCTCAATTCCGATTCGCCTTGCCAGACGCGCATCGCCAACTCATCTAGTTTAGCCTGTACTTCCGCCAGTTCGTCTGGCGCGAGCCTGGGCAAATGAGCGAGGATATCGGCCTTGGTCATGACCGTTACTATAACACACTGAGGCGTGAAAACCGAATTCACGGTGGGTGGATCCTGGGCGGAGATGCTGCCGCGGCTTCCTATTTTGGTAGTGTCTTCAAGGAGGTACTCACGACCTCCAAGAG
>JBBSFP010000126.1:0-7295 GCA_038238625.1 Tepidisphaerales bacterium | reverse complement strand
CTTCGGCTCGATCACCACCGGATACGGCAGATCATCCACCACCACTTCCTGCGTCTTGAGCCCATTTCCCGTGATGCTCACCACGATCGATTCATCGCGCGGGATTTTCCCCTGATCCAGCAGCTTGATGGTCGTCGCCAGCGTCGTGCCCCCGGCGGGTTCGGTCCAGATCCCTTCGGTGCGCGCCAGCAATTTGATGGCATCCACAATCTGCCGGTCGTTTACGCTCTCGCCCCACCCGCCGGATTCTTTCACCGCCTGGTAAACATAGTATCCATCAGCCGGGTTACCTATGGCAATACTCTTGGCAATGGTATTGGGTTTTTGCGGCTCGATGATGTCTATCCCCTTGTGGATCGCCGTCACCACCGGATTACATCCCGCAGCCTGCGCGGAATAGATCTTCGGGCGGGTATCTTCAACAATCCCCAGCTCTATAAATTCTTTATAGGCTTTGTATATTTTAGGCAAAATAGTCCCGCCCGCGGTGGGGACCACAGTATGTTGCGGCAAACGCCAGCCTAATTGTTCGGCGATTTCAAAACCGTAGGTCTTGGCACCCTCGGTATAGTAGGGCCGCAGGTTTACATTCACGATCGCCCAGCCATATTTGTCGGCAATTTCGGTACACAGGCGGTTCACATCATCATAATTTCCGCGGATGCGCACCAGGCTGGGGTCGAAGATCAGGCTTCCCAGCACCTTCCCCTGCTCCAGATCGTGCGGGATCATCACAAAACAGCGAATTCCCGCCTGCGCCGCATGGGCGGCAGTGGAGTTGGCCAGGTTCCCCGTGCTGGCACAGCCTACGGTATCAAACCCAAATTCCATGGCCTTGCTGATGGCGACCGAAACCACCCTCTCTTTATAGGAATAAGTAGGGTAATTACACGAATCGTCTTTGATCCAAAGCTGGGAACAGCCCAATTCTTTTGCCAGACGATCGGCACGCTTGAGCGGCGTATACCCCGAATGCAAACCTACCTTGGGAATACCCTCGACCGGAAGTAAATCCTGATAGCGCCACAGGCTATGCGGCCCGGCGGTGATGCTTTGCCGGGTGACTTTCCCCTGCATGGCGGTGTAATCATATTCCACTTCGTAGGGACCGAAGCATTGCTCGCAAACATGCACTGGCGTGGCCGGTACGCGATGGCCGCACTCTTTACACCGCAAACCCAGAACGTAAGACATAGCCATCTCCAAGCATCCAACGCGAGCTGATAAAACAAAAAAAACCTCTTCTAAGAATAAGAAGAGGTGTCGCACGCGCGGTTGGGATACGCCTGGAGACTTCTTCTTATCTCTCCCGGCGCGGGTCAACAGAGACCGCAAAACCAGGCAGGAGTTAGCACCTCTGCGAATGCGCCATTAGAATCGCCAGGAACAAAAATGCGATCCGCGTCATCCACCGGTTGCTGTGGCTTCACAGGGCCAGACCCTCAGCCACTCTGGATAAGAACCAAAAAACGAGCTATTCAGTTGTCAGAACCAGGCACCCAATGGCCCGGATCAGCAGAAATTGTAGGCAGAGGCCCAAGGCTGTCAAGCCTGTCGGGCGGGCGTGGCCAAGGAACGCCGGGACACCGACGGGTGAGGCGTAAGCATCGCAGTGCGATGCCGCCCAATGGCGACGTCGTGATGTCCGGCTGTAGGACAGGCTCGGCGCGCAGGGCGATGAGGGAGTTTCAATTCTTTCAGAAACATAAACTCAAAGAGTCGTTACTATAACAAGCGTTCCAGGAAGGAGCGCATCAATGAATGTGCTGATGATTAATCTGCCGTATCAAACGATTACGTCGAACGTGGGGGTAGGCCATCAGATCCCGCTGGGATTGCTAATGGTGGGCGGGGCGATCAAGGCGCGCGGGCATCGCGTGACGTTGCTGGATGCAGAATGCCATCGGCTATCAATTGGAAAAATCGTGCGCGAGGTGTCGCGCCAGCGGCCGCGGATGATTATGGCGGGCCATGCCGGGTCGACCCCCGCGCATCAGGTGACGATGGAGATGTTTCGCGCCATTAAGCGGCAAATGCCCGATGTGGCGACCGTGTATGGCGGGGTCTATCCGAGCTATCACGCGCGGGAAATTCTCGCTGCCGAGCCAGCGATTGATTTCGTGGTGCGTGGCGAAGGAGAAGCGACGGCAGCGGAGCTAGCCGATGGGTTAGCGGCTGGAACATCGACTGATTTAGAGAAGGTGGCGGGTCTCGCTTACCGTCAGGATGGGAGAATCATTCTGACGCCGCCGCGACCAGCGATCACGAACCTGGATTCCTTCAAAATCGCCTGGAACCTGATCGATCATTGGGATGCCTACCGTTGTTTCGGGCTGGGCAGGGCGGCGATCATACAACTGTCGCGCGGCTGCCCGCACCGTTGCACCTATTGCGGACAGCATGAGTTTTGGGTGAGTTGGCGATACCGCGATCCCGTGAAGGTCGTCGATGAAATCGAAACCCTTCGCCGCGAACACGATGTGCGTTTTATCACCCTGGCGGATGAAAACCCAACGACGCGCCGCGATGTCTGGTCGAAATTTCTGGAGGAACTGGCTCGGCGAAACACGGGCGTGCAATTCTTCGCGACCATTCGCGCCACCGACATCGTGCGTGATGCGGATCTGCTGCCGCTTTATCGCCGGGCGGGGATTCTCTACATCCTGATGGGCATCGACGCCACCACTCCGCAATTGCTCAAGGCGGTGCGCAAAGGTTCGACGACGCGACACGATCTGCAGGCTTGCCGCTTGCTCAAAGAGAACGGCATCTTCTCGATTATCGGTCACATTGTCGGCTTGCAGGATGAAACCCCGGCGACGCTGCGTGCCGCGCGGCAGCAATTACGCGCTTACGATGGCGACTGGTTGAACGCCATGTACATGACGCCCCACGACTGGACACCGCTGGGTAAACAGGTGGTGCAGGGCCGGGCTATCGAGCCGGATTTGCGCAAGTGGGATTATCGTCACCAGGTGGTGGAGCAGCGACAGATGAGCCGAGGGCAGATCTTTTTGCATGTGAAGTGGATGGAACTTGTTTTCCATCTTCGGCCACGACGATTGCTGGCGGCGCTTTTCGCGCCCGACCGATTTCGCCGGCGGCAGAGCCGTTGGGTGATGGTGCATATAGGGTTGGTTTGGTTAGCGGAGATTGTGGAGTTTGTCGCCAGTACGGCGCGAAGCGGGTTCGCCGCATCCCCCAGGGTTACAGATTCGTTTCCCAAGGCCCTGTAGTCTTGTAGGACCCGCAGTACTCTGCGGACCAATACTTCTCTGCCAAAACGCTTTACTATCCGAACGCCGCCTCGATCGCTTTGATAGCCAATCCGCCGAAATCGGGAACAGTCACCGCCGTCGTTGGGCATGGTGGGCAAGAGAATACCGATGAGCCAGGTAGGGTGGGTGTACGCACCCACCGTCTTCATTCCGCGTTCTGGGGCGAACGGTGGGTGAGTACACCCACCCTACACGCTTATTTGCCAGTTTCATGACCGTTTAGGGGAAAGCCATCCATTTTTTTACTCGAAATTGTCTGATTAAGCACCGGATCGGCCAGAAAATTGTCATTAGTGAAAATATCCAAGAAGGAATTGATGCCGAATAAAATTTCCTCGCCATGCCAATAGTCTGCTTGCCTCCGTCGCTAATTTCGAAACCCAAAGGATGTGGTCCGTCTGGAATGCAAAAATAAGTCGTTTGCGGCAGCACTTCATCTGACCACCGTTCCAACCCTCTGTGGTGCCATTTGTAATAATCGTTCAATCTTGCAACCGCTGCCTGATCGTCGGCCTTGTAGTAATCGCATACTATGAGTATCCCCCCTCGTGCGGATTCAAAATTCCATTTATGCAGAATCATATGGTTATTGCTCTGCGAATCGCTTACAAATACAACGCAATCTCTCTTCTAAAAGCTCCTACAATAACACGCCGTAAAAAGAGCCGTCGCCACTAGCGATATCAGGCTCGCAGTGTTCAACATCCAAATTACCTTTACTACGGAGGCTGAGCCAGGCAGGGTGGATGTACGCACCCACCGCCGTCCGTGCGGGTCGGAACAAAATGGTGGGGGGAGCGTGCTCCACCCCTACTCTCCCGCGGCCTTCGCGATGTCGTCCCAATCCATTTTAAATGGGGCGGGTGTGCCGCCGCAACGGCAACACCACCGCTTTTCATATCGCTTCTCGGCAACGAAGCGATGGAACGAACTGTGCGGCCAAAGGTGCGGACAGGTTACGTGTTTGTGCTTCACCGGATTGTAATGCACATAATCGAAATGACGGCGAAGATCATCCTCATCGCGAATGGTATGTTCACAGAAGCGGCGTTGCCAAATGCCCCGGGCCTTCTGGCGTACGCGGGAATCGGAGCGACGTTGTTCGGTGCCGCCGGTCGCTAGAAAGGTGCGGGTAAACCGGGCTTTGACAAGCCGCAGGCGGACGGAGAAGTCGGCATCCCCGCGCGGCAGCGTCATGAGCAGGTGCAGGTGATTCGGCAACAGGACCATCGCATCGATATCGAAGGGATGAAATGATTGGCAGCGCGCGATCGCATCATGCAGTAGAGTCCGAGCGTAATCTTCGGTAAACAGAGGCGCGCGACGCTCGGTCACCAGCGTCAGGAAGAATGTGCCGCCGGGCCGAAATACCCGCACATAGTTGGGCATGGGCAAATTGTATTGAGAAGGATGTACCGAACAAGCAGGGTGGGCTTCCTCACCTACCAGTTCACCGCACCCGCAAGGAAGACGGTGGGTGAGTACACCCCACCCTACACGCTATATTTGAAGCCAAGTACCCACTCCCGCACCGTCTTCATTCCGCGTTCTCGCAAACGGTGGGTGAGTACACCCACCCTACACGCTGGCTCGAACCCCTTGATGTGTAATGGTGAAAACGAACGAAGCTCCGTCGATTTTGACGGCGGGACGGGGCGGGGTATGGTAGGGGGTGGAGCGGTCGCGAGCGGAGTGATGAAATATGCCGCATGGGAGCCAGGTGTGCCAAACTCAGATCACCGGGGGCAACTGCCGGGGAACGCGACGCCAATGGCACCCCGCAACGTCATGCCCGCGGCACCCGGCGGCATCACGCCCGTGGCACTGGACAGTCTCTTGAACGCGGCTGCGACCGCTCATCTCCTTGCCCCGTGCAGCGTGCTGGTGATTACTTTTAATGAAGAAATTAATATCGCCGGGTGCCTGCAGCGGCTGGCATTCTCCGATGACATCGTGGTGCTCGATAGTTTTTCCACCGATCGCACGCTGGAGATCGCCAAAACCTTTGCCAATGTGAGGGTGGTGCAGCGGAAATATGATACCCAGTCGCTGCATACCAACTGGGCATTTGAACATATTCAGTTTAAATACCCCTGGCTCTATTGCTCCGATGCCGATGAACATATGACCAGCGAGCTGGCGGCGGCGATTGGCCGAGTGGCCCGGGATATGAATCCCGCGCATGTGGCATACCGAGTGCGATACCAGAATATGTTCATGGGGCAGTGGATTCGGCATGGGGGGATTTACCCAGTCTGGATCATGCGCCTTGTCAGGCCGGACAAGGTGCGCTTTGAAGCGCGTGAGACCAATGCCCACCCGGTTGCCAACGGCAGCGTGGGATACCTTCGGGGTCACTTTATACATTATAGTTTCAGCAAGGGGTTATATCCGTGGCTGAAGAAGCACAACCTCTATTCGCAGCAGGAGGCGCGCGAGGCGGTGCGCGTGCAGCAGGGCTCTTTATTCAAAGAGCTGGGCGGGGCGTTTAAGGGAGATCGCTCGGCACGACGGCGGAGTTTGAAGAATGTGAGCTTCTATCTACCGGCCCGGGATTTTGTGAGGTTCGTCTATATGTATGTGCTGCGTGCAGGTTATCTGGATGGTAAGTCCGGTCTGCATTATGCGGCGATGATCTCTATGTATGAATACTGGATCGCGCTCAAGGCGATCGAGGCGCGGCAAGGGAATCTGGGACCAGGGGTTTGTGAGCCCGGGCAGGATGTACACATGCGTATATCCACGGGTATCGAATGGGCGCGGCAAAGGGCCGCCGCACTGCAGGCGGCGGGTCGCAGGCAGCGGCGCAGCCAACCGCGCCTGGGCGGTCGGCCGATGTGGGCATTCCTGCGGGAATATGTGTTGCACGGCGGCGTTTTACGCGGGCGTGCCGGGTGGCGATCAGCAAAACTAGCCGCGGGGGATGAGTATATGTTACGGCTGTTATTGAACGAAGGAGCCGAGTCTCACCCGATAAACGTCTCATGTAACATAGAATAGTTCAACGTAGGTTAACTGCCGATTGAATACTTTGGTGAACCCTAACAGGCCGGCAGATCATGGCTGAAGCGATTCGGTCTGGGTGCTCCAGCCCGGGGGGAGTTCAGGGAGGGCGAAGGTGTCGGGGGGCAGGCCGGTGTTGATTTTCAAATCGGTCAACGAGGTCGATTGCACCGACTCTTTGTTGGGGGCGAGGGTGTCGATGCGGACGGGCATGCTGGTTTTCGTTTCGATCCAGATGTCGAGCTTTGCCAGGCGGCGGGCCGAGGGTTGATCGGGGCGGGGCACCAGCGACAGGTGCACCGTGTCAGCGGGATCGTCCTTAGCAACTTTCAATTGAGTCACGATAAATTCGCGGTGCACATCGGCTTTATCCTGGCCTATGGGCAGGGGGAAGGCCCCTTCGCCGAGCTTGAGCAGGTTGGCTTTTTCACCGGGCTTGAGCACCTGGTGCTTGATCTGGGTTTTTTTGGAATAGTCGCGTTCCCATAGCCATTCGTTCACCAGCACATAGTCGATGGGTTTTTTCTGGGTGATGCCATCGCTGCTGGTTTTGGAGGCGAAGTTGACACGAACTTTTCCGCCGCGGTCGGCATCACTTTGGAAATAAACGGTCCCGTTCTGAGTATTGTCATCGCCGCTGATGAGATCGATGGTTTTAAGCTTAACCGTGGCGGAAAAATCCTTGAGCTCTTTGCCGCGACGATCGAGGGCATCCAGCAGCGAATCGACATCGGCGGGTGCCGAAGTGGGGGGGGCCGTTGCGGCGGGGGCATTTGGCACCGATGGGGGGGCGGCAGGGGCATTACCCACGAAGGTGAGCAGCAATGCCAGCAGGGCGAGGTGCCGAACCGCAGAGGACGCGATGGATACGAAGGACCCATAGGATACGAAGGACATCAGATTTCCTTTCAGCGCGAATCTTCAATGGCAACATCAATCATCGTCGTATAGTAACTTCTACTGATGCTCAAGCGGATGG
Organism: Tepidisphaerales bacterium; assembly: GCA_038238625.1. GTDB lineage: Bacteria > Planctomycetota > Phycisphaerae > Tepidisphaerales > Tepidisphaeraceae > JBBSFP01. The sequence goes on along the minus strand of JBBSFP010000126.1, from coordinate 35 downwards.
TTGCCATATTGGTGCTGGCGGTGGCTTTGAATCCT
>JBBSFP010000125.1:0-7320 GCA_038238625.1 Tepidisphaerales bacterium | reverse complement strand
GCCCAACGCTCGCCGCCTGCATCCTCGCCACCCGCTTCATCGTCGAGTCCATGATCTTCCCGGTCGTCATGCTGTTACCCATCGTCATTGTTTCATCCTTTGAACCCTGCGGTCGCCTTTTGAAATTTGCCATGAAGCACCCTGCGACCGCACAAATCACCTGCGTCCATCCATGTCCGCAATAGCTTTTACAGCGGGGGGCGGACTTTGTGGAATACCCCCCGCCCGCCGTTTATGACAAATCAATGCAATTCTTCATTAACATTAAACTTGCAACGATTGCACAGGCCTTTTTTTTATCGCTTCCGAGCCAAAAATTTCTTCAAATCGGGCAATGAATGGCAATTGAGCACCTGCCCGGCGGAAACCCATGCCCGCCGCGCGACACCCAGACCAAAGTCGATTTCATCAAACCCCTCGGTGCCATGGGCATCGGTATTGATCGCCAGCATCACGCCAGCATCGATCGCCGCCCGCGCGTTAAACTCATCTAGATCCAGTCGCGGATACCCGGCATTGATCTCCATCGCCGTACCATTAACGGCTGCAAGCTTAAAAAGTTGCGAGAAATCCAGCGGCAAACCCTCGCGGCTATTGATCAACCGCCCAGTGGGGTGCCCGATCACATTCACATACCGCGCATCGATCGCTCGCAGCAGTCGCTCAGTGGCCTTTACGCGGTCCTGCTTGAGTGAAATATGCGGGCTGGCAATCACGATATCCAGCTCGCGGAGCACCTCAGGCCCGAAATCGAGCGCGCCGTCCGCCAGAATATCCACCTCACACCCGGCCAGAAGCGCGATCTTGTGATCGAGCTTTTCCTCCACGCGGCGAATTTCCACGATGTGATTGAGCAACCGCTCAGCAGTCAGCCCCCTGGCAATCACCTGGCTCTTGGAATGATCGGTAATCGCCAGATATTGATAACCGCGTTCCATCGCGGCGCGTGCCATTTGCTCGATCGTGGCCGTGCCATCCGATGCCGTCGTGTGCGTATGCAGATCGCCTTTGATATCTTTGCGAGTAACGAGGCGCGGCAGGCGTTTCTCCAGCGCCGCAGTGATTTCGCCTCGATCCTCCCGCATCTCAGGGTCAATGAAGGGCAAATCCAGCGCTGCGTAAACGTCGATCTCCGTCTTGCTGGCGACCGGCTTGGCGGTCGGGGCGTGCGCGGTTTTTTTATCGCCACGCTGGTATTCCACCACCCGATACAGCCCCCACTCATTGAGTGTCATTTCTTTTTTGAGCGCGATCTGTCGAAGTTTGACGTTGTGGTCCTTCGAACCGGTGAAGTACAGCATCGCCGCGCCGAAATTTTCCATTGGCACCATGCGAAGATCCACCTGCAATCCCTGATCAGTTTGCACGCTCGTCTTGGTAGAACCCTGGCCCAGGATGCGCGCCACCTCAGGAAATTTCACGAAAGCCCCCGATACTTCTTCCGATGCTTTCGTATCCGACAAGGCACACAGCAAATCCACATCACCTACCGTCTCGCGCCTGCGCCGCAGGCTGCCGGCAACCTCCACCTGCTTCACCCGCGGAAATTGCCTCAGTCGCCGCGCCATCTCCTCGGCGATCGGCAATGCCTCACCGATACCAATGCGACCAACAGATTGCGCGCGAAACGCAATCCCCTTCTTGATCGCATCGATCTTCTTATCCCCCAGCCCCTTGATTCCGTCCAACGCGCCGTTTTCGATGGCTTTGACCAGCTCTGCCTCGTTGGTGATCTGCCGTTGCTTCCACAGCATGGCGATGGTCTTGGGCCCCAGGCCAGGAATTTCAAGCAGCGGGGGCAATCCTGGTGGAATACTAGCGGAAAGTTGCTCAAAATCCGTGCACTTGCCGGTTGCTATATACTGTTCGATGATCTTCTGACTGCTTTTGCCAATTCCCTCAATTTTTCCTAGCTCATTTGCTTCGCACGCTCGCCGCAGATCGATGTTGGAATCTTTCAGCAACCGGCTGATCTTTTGAAACGCGATCACCTTAAATAGAACTTCTCCCTTGATCTCCATGATGCTGGCCATGCGGGCGAATAGATCGGCAAGTTCAGAGTTGAGCGACATGCGGTGCGTCCCGGGTTTGAGGAAGCACGCAATTCTACTTTCGCAGGATGATGCGATACAACGCCCGATCCACCGCGCCCAGCCGATATTTGTACGATTCGCGCCCGCGCAGGAAATCAAACACCCGGGCGTGATCCTGTTCAATGGCGTGCCGGATTGACATGCACACTGCCACCGATCCGGGGCTCCAAGATTTGAACGCAGGATCAAACCCGCAGTTGTAAAGCATCGGCCCATCGGCACCGGCAAACTGCAGCAGACACGCCGCGGGTTGGTTTTCAATGTGCAGCAATTTGACCTGCAACTGCTTGTCGGCAATCAGCCTTGGCCCCACGGTCAGGAGCAAGGGTCGGAGCACATCTCGCACGGCCACGCTTTTTTCCGAGTGCCCCATCTCCAAGATGTTCATCGCGGTATGAAGCATCGGCTCAATATCTGAGGGGTTTACGCAGGTGGTCAGGTTTGCGCCGCCCTGTGCCTCTGCCTTGCGCAGCCGCCGTCGAAACTCACGCCGCTCGTGGGCATCAATTCCTTCGAGCAGCGATTCCCAGGTGTCAGTCAATCGCAGATATGGAGCGCGTTCGATAACATCTTCGTGGCAATTCAAACCCATGGCCGCCGCGACTTCCGGCAGAACCATCCTGCATGGCGAAGCCGCCCGCACGTTGTGAAGCACGAACTCTCGGGTGCGCCGATCCCACAGTTTTACCATCAACGCCAAAACCGCCCGCCAGGCCGGTGCTGCGAACGATGGGTTAATCAGTGGATCGAGGTCATCGCTCACCGGCGCGCCCGGTGTAAACACGGCCCCGTCATCAAAGCGCATCGGCAGCAGCGCAAGCAGTTGATCGCTCCGATGCACGGTGAAAATACGCAGCGGCGATGACGCCACCCCCCCCCGCCAGGTGGATCGCCCAAAAGGCGTCGTCCCCGACACGCGATCCGCCAACGCCTCCCACTGCGCCGTCAGTGCCGCATCGGGCCAGGTGGTATGGCACTGGGCACGCAGGCCCTCTACCTCCAACGGTTCAAACGCCGTGGCGGCAACATCGCTGATCCCGGGGGTTTCCAAACTCGCCAACACCCGGTGCAGTTTGCTACGAAATTGGTCGCGCAGATTCACCAACGTCTATTTATATCGGTTTGAATCGCGCTTGCCTGCATTCCACTCGGGCGAAGACGGCCGACTCTCATTGTCGGTTCCTTCCCGATTGCCAAAGTTCCACGTGGAACATTTTGGGCAGCGCCAGATTGCAACCCTCTCAAGATCAGGTCTTGCGAATGTCGTAACTCTTGAATGTTCCACGTGGAACAATTTCTGTTTCGCAAGTTATTGAATTGACTTTGCGTGATGTCGCAACATCATTCTCCCGCTCATTTCGATTCACAATTAAAAATCCGGGCGCGTTTGACGTATTCTGTACAAAGACTCTTTTGTCCGGGAGCTATCGCATAGGGGCGGTCTGCAGCGTCCATCTGTTTTTCCGCGACATGCGGAAACTTGCGGTATTTCGGGGCGTACCGACTATTTAAAGGCCCAGCGGGGGGAGAAGTGAACGAGTGTATCCGCCCCCCTTGGTACGCCGATCCAGATGCGTATCATGACCGGATGCCCAGCCCTTTTGTTCACCTTCACGTTCACACCCACTATTCCCTGCTTGATGGAGCCTGTCGCATCGGCGATCTGGTCAGGCGCACCAAGGCGCTGGGGATGGATGCCATCGCCATCACCGACCATGGCTGCATGTTTGGCGTGATCGAGTTTTTCAACGAATGCAAGAAGGAAGGAATCAAGCCCATCATCGGAATGGAGGCCTACATCGCCCCGGGGCAGCGGCAGGACCGCTCGGCGTCAATGGGGGAGGCGTCTTACCACCTATTGCTGATGTGTGAGACCCTCGAGGGTTATCAAAACCTACTTAAGCTCTCCAGCACGGCTTACCGCGATGGGTTTTATTACAAGCCGCGCATCGACAAGGATGTATTGCAGGAATTTAACAAGGGGCTGATTGCCACCAGCGCCTGCCTGGGGGGCGAAATCCCCAGCGCGCTGCTTAAACGTGATGCCAAAAAGGCAAAGCAGGTGGCTGAAACCTACCTGCAGATTTTCGGGCCGGATCGTTTTTTCATAGAGGTGCAAAAGCAGGGGATCGATTTGCAGGACCAGATCAATCCCGAGCTGGCGGACATAGCCAAGCGGCTGGGCTGCGGGCTGGTGGCCACCAATGATGTGCACTTCCTCGATCAAGATGACCATTACGCGCACGATATTCTCTGCTGCATCAGCATGGGGCGATTGATCACCGATGACACCCGGCTCAAATATCCAAAAGCGCTGTACCTCAAGAGTCCGCAGGAGATGGCCGATGCCTTGCGCACATTTCCGCAGGCGATCGAAAACACCGCGCTGATTGCCAGCCGCTGCAACGTTGAGCTGGATTTTTCCAAACGCCACTCGCCGGTCTACCGCGTACCCGCGGAGAAGCTCACGGGTGCAGCGCCCGCAGACGATTCGGCACCACAGGATGAGCGTTATCTACGTCAGCGGTGTGAAGAGGGACTTGTTTGGCGGTACGGAACGCTCGATGTGGCACCGGAGATTCGCCAACGGCTCACCTATGAGCTGTCGGTGATCGCGCGTAAAAACTTCGCCAGCTACTTTTTGATTGTTTGGGATTTCTGCAATTTCGCCCGCGACCATGGCATTCCTGTCGGTGCCAGGGGATCAGGTGTGGGCACCATGGTCGGTTACCTGCTGGGGTTGTGCGATGTCGATCCCATCAAGTACGGCCTGCTTTTCGAACGTTTCATGGACCCCAGCCGCAGCGAGATGCCCGATATTGACATCGACATCTGCCAGGATGGTCGGCAAAAAATCATCGACTACGTGCGTAATAAATATGGGCACGTGGCCCAGATCATTACATTTGGAACCCTGGCCGCGAAGGCGGCGTGTAAAGACGTGGGGCGCGTGCTCGGTGTGCCGCTGGTGGAGATCGACAAGCTCACCAAGCTCATTCCGTCCACGCCGGGTATGACCCTGGCGAAGGCGCTTTCGCAGTCGCCGGAACTCAACGAACTTTACAAAAACAATCCGACGATTAAGAACGTCATCGACATCGCCAAGCGGCTGGAGGGGCTCTGCCGCAACGCCGGGTGCCATGCGGCTGGGGTGATCATCGCCGATCAGCCGCTGGAAAACGTGGTGCCTCTATACAAGGATTCCGATGGCAACATCCTGACGCAATTTGAAGGGCCCATCGCCGAGAAAGTGGGATTGCTGAAAATGGACTTCCTGGGGCTGCGCACGCTGACCACGCTGACGCGCTCCACCGATCTCGAATTGCATACGCGGCCGCTGCGCCCAGTGCCATGGTCGAAAAACCAAATCGCTCCCCCGCTCGACAGTGGCGGCCGTATTGATCTGGAAAAGATCGATCTGGCGGACAAGAACGTGTTGGCACTTTTTTGTCGGGGCGAGACGCGGGGTATTTTCCAGTTTGAATCCGGCGGGATGCAGGATCTTCTCATCAAGATGCAGCCCGACCGGGTGGAAGACCTTATTGCCGCTAACGCACTTTATCGCCCGGGCCCGATGGAACTGATTCCGCTCTATTGCGCCCGCAAGCACGGCCGCGAACCGATGCCGCAGGTGCACCCGATCATGGATCAGATCCTGGCGGAAACATACGGCGTCATGTGTTACCAGGAACAGGTGATGCAGGTGTTCAATCAGCTCGGTGGCATCGAACTATCCAATGCCTACAAACTCATTAAAGCCATCAGCAAAAAAACCACCGATGTCATCGCTAAATTCCGCCCGGATTTCATACGAGGAACCATGGAAAAAGGGGTGGGCGAAGCCAAGGCGAACGAAATTTTTGAGCTGATCCTGAAGTTTGGCGGGTACGGGTTTAACAAGAGCCACAGCACACGTTATGCCATCATTGCGTTTCAGACGGCGTACATGAAGACGTATCACCCGGTGGAGTACATGGCCGCACTGTTGACTTATGAAATGGGGTCAACCGACAAGGTGGTGGAATACATAGAGGAATGCCGCCGGGTGACTTTACCGGATGGAGGCAAGGGGATCGCGGTGTTACCACCGGACGTGAATTTTTCTGATCGGGATTTCACCCCGGTTTATAACGCCGATGGCAAACCCGCCGGTAAGCGTGCCAGGCCCAAGCCCGGTGTGATTCGCTTTGGGCTTTGCGCCGTGCGCGGGGTGGGTGAAAAAGCGGTCGAAGCGATCATTGCGCAGCGAAAATCCAAGGGTGAATTTCGGAGTCTTTTTGACCTGGTGGAGCGGGTTGACCTTCGCCAGATCACCCGTTCAACGCTGGAAGCACTCGCCCGGTGCGGTGGCATGGCCAGCTTCAAAGCGCACCGCGCGCAGTTGCTGGCAGTGCTGGATCGTGCGGTGGAAATGGGGCAGCAGGCCCAGGCGGACCGTCGCAGCGGGCAGATGAACATGTTCGGCATGGTGGAATCGACGAGCGCTGCGTCGCCTGCGGCCATCACCGGGCTGCCGGCCCTGGATGAATTCGAATCCGCCGAGTTGCTGAAAATGGAAAAGGAGCTGTTGGGATTTTACATCACGAGTCATCCGTTGACTGAACACCAGGCGGCGCTGGAGCGCTATGCCACGCTGAGCACGCGCGAATCGCTGACTGCCGCCGCCGATAGCGAAGCTACGATTGGCGGGATGATTATCCGGGTGAAAAAAACCGTTACCAAAAATGGCCGGTCTGCCGGTCTGCCGATGGCGATGATCACGCTCGAAGACCTTGATGGGCAGATCGACGCGGTGCTGTTTGCCGAGACGTTTGCAGAGATTAACGAGCGTCACCCCGGCGCGATCGCCAGCGAGAGCATCGTATTTTTGAAAGGCAAGATCGATAAACGCCGAGAGACGCCCAGCCTTGTGGTTAACGAGGTGATTCCGATCGCCGATGCGTTGACGAAGCTGAGCACGGGGCTGGCGATCAAACTGGATCGCACGCGGCATAGCGCGGCAATGATGAAGCAGATCCCGGCAGTGATCGGGCTACACCTGGGTCGCTGCCCGGTGTTTGTGGAGGTTCCGCCATCGGCCGATGTGCCGCAGACGGTGATCCTTCGCCTTCCCGAAACGCAGCGGGTGCGTATCACCAAAAATCTACTGGACGATCTTGACCAGGCCATGGGAACCGGCTGCGCTCTTCCACTGGGTGTCGGCTCCAAACGCCAGCGTCGCATGGCG